>PMIJ01000145.1 GCA_003157015.1 Bacteroidales bacterium | reverse complement strand
GTGAAAGCGAGGAATCTCTCTCTCACATGGCTTTATTTTTCATCTGTGTCATCCCAAGTGAAAGCGAGGGATCTCTATCTCGCATGTCTTTATTTCTTAATCCCTTGAATTCCTTTTGATTTGAGAGATCTCTTAATTTAAGGTATAATTAATCTTAAAATTCATATTAATTTTTACTCCATTTTGCTGGTGTTGCCACTGTTTTGGCGAGCCTCCTGATCTCTCCGGGATCCATCTTAATTTTAAAAGTCGAAAATTCAGGAATATTAAAGCTCTTTAAGAAACCCTGGTAAAACTCTGGATCCTCCTGCGGCAAAATAAAAGGTTTATCTGAAGTTCCGTTATCTTCAATATATGAAATGTATGGTCTGGCAGTTAATCCGTCACCTCTTTTACTGCTGAATATCAGCCATTTGCCATTGGAGGACCATGAATGATAACTATCACTGAAATCGCTGTTAAGATCCAGCCGTTCAGCTTTAAAGTTCTCGAGATTAATTGAATACAGATCTGCCTCTTTGTGCCAGATCGGGAAACAGCCATAATCAAACAGGGTCAGTACAAGAAATTTGCCGTTCGGAGAAATCCTTGGAAAGGCAATGCTTTTATTTATATGTGCGGCATCAAAAACCATCTCCACCTCACCGAAAGTCCGCTTAACAATTTCAAACGGAACCCTGTATAAGCTGTATTTAATATCTTTAAAATCATACTTTTCCCCTATCTGAGGCGCTCTGCAGAAATATAGATATTTTCCATCGGGAGACCATTCAGGATATGTATCCATGAACTTATCTTTGCCGGCTAATTCAATGTTCATAATTTCGTTTTTATCAACATCATAAAGAACAAGTGAGGATTCAAGGTCGCTTACCTCAACCTTTTTATTATCAGCAGCATGAAATCGCTGGATAATTTTATTTGACGAAAATGCCACAAATTTACCTGAAGGGTGCCACCGGGGATATACGGCTCCATTTTTCATCTCTTTTGTTTTTAGATTAATCTTACGGAATTTCCCTTCCGAATAGAAATATGTTCCGCCCATAGTTCCTCTCATATGAAAAAGAAAATCATCTGATTTACCGTTATTGAAAGAGTGGCAATTTACGCAGTTCTGATCAACAATACTGTTTTCAATAAACGATTCAGACTTAAAGCTTTCCAGGTTGCGGCAATTGATGCTCAGTTCCGCCCAGCTCTCATAGCCGGGATAGAGCAATCTGTAATATAGATATGGATCAATAGGTTCTGAAGCAACTCTGTTGGAGATAGTCTTAAATTTTGACCATTTTCCAGCCCCATCCTTTAGAAATATATCAATCTTAATGTCTTTGTCTTTATTATTCTGCAACATTTTCCTCCACCTTTTCTGCGGGATCTGAACTTTACCGTTTCCGGAAGAAATATCAAATGCGGTTCCGTCGCTGTCCGAGTATTTCACATAATAAGCGTTCCCTTTTTCCTTAATTATGAAATTCAAAGGAGCAATATTCGGAGGTATAGTTATGTCTGAATAATCGGGTTCCAGTTTTGGAGCCAGTTCCGAAAAGGCAATATCACCGTGTGGTTTATTGCCACAACCGCTGAACAGAAATAGCAGAATTATCAGATATATAGAGTTTCTAAAAAATATGTACTTAACAGCGTATCCCATTTTGAGTGTTTTTTACCTCTCCCTAAATCTCCCGCCGAGGCGGGCAGGCTCTCCCCCGGGAGAAGGGGGCAGGGGGAAGAGGTAGCCATTAACAATTCGAAAAGTAGTAAAAAATACATTCAGATAAACTTTTAAATATGATTATGTATAATAATCAATTGAGTCAGGCCGGGTAACCTTATGATTTAAGTTAAAAAACATTAAAAGGAAATATTTATTTGCTTTTTCAATAGCCTATATTTACATTTGATTACATTCCAAAACTGACTATCAATATCTATTCTTAGCAATCGAAATAAAATTAAAATAATATGAAAAAATCAGGTATTTCAAGACGTAATTTTCTTGGCAAAGCAGCAACGGTTGGAATCGCCGGAGTAATTGTGCCTTCAATCATTACAAGTTGCTCGAGGGAAACAAAAAAGGTAGTTCCGGTAGCAGCTTTGCTCGATCAGGCTCCTGACGGTCCGGTTCTTAAGGCTGGATTAATTGGTTGTGGCGGCCGCGGAACAGGAGCAGCCATTAACTTTTTAAGTGCAGGACCAAATCTTAAGATCGTTGCTTTGGGTGATACTTTTCAGGATCGTATTGATTCATGCAGAGCCGAGATTTTGAAACAAAAGGGACAGGATGTTCCTGTTGAAAACTGTTTTGTAGGATTCGATGCTTACCAGAAAGTTCTTGATGCAGGCGTTGACCTCGTCATTCTTGCAACACCTCCTTTCTTTCGCCCCGATCATCTGGCTGCAGCAATACAGGCTAAAAAACATGTTTTCGCTGAAAAACCCGTTTGCGTTGACCCAGTCGGAGCAAGATCGGTTATGGCTACCGCACAGAAAGCAAAAGGTATGGAATTGTGTATTGTCACAGGTACGCAGAGGCGTCACCAGCGCGATTATATTGCCGCCTGGCAGCAGGTTCAGGAAGGGAAAATAGGAGATATTGTTGGAGGTAATGTTTGGTGGAACGGAGGAAAACTGTGGCACCGCGAACCAAATGCAAAGTGGAGCGAAATGGAATATATGATACGTAACTGGGTTAACTGGATATGGCTTTCAGGCGATCATATTGTCGAGCAGCATGTTCATAATCTCGATGTTATGAACTGGTTTACAGGCACGCATCCTGTAAAAGCTGTAGGATTCGGATCAAGGCTTCGCCGTGTTACGGGTAACCAATATGATAATTTCAGCGTAGATTTTACATTTGAAAACGGAACCCATTTCCATAGCATGTGCCGCCAGATAGATGGTTGTGTTGATAATGTTTCTGAAAGAGTTCAGGGTTCAAAGGGGTCAACCAACTGCAGGAATTCAATCCTCGATCTGGCAGGAACGGAAGTCTGGAAATATAAATATCCCCTGGATAAAGATGGCAAACCAGCAGAAAGCGTTAGTGTTGACCCGTATGTTCAGGAGCATATTGATTTAGTTACAGCCATCAGAACAGGCAAACCGATAAATGAAGCAGAAAATACTGCTATCTCAACTATGGTCGCAGTAATGGGCCGCATTTCGGCTTACACAGGTAAAGAGACCACATATGAAGAAATGATGAACTCTGATCTTAAGCTTGGTCCCAAGATATTTGCATTCGGACCGGTTGATGTCGACAAGACTGTACCAATCCCAGGATTGGCTGTTGTTCCGGAAACTACAGCAAAATAATATTTATTTCTCAATATTGATTATATGGATCATACAAGGAGAAACTTCATAAAAAAAGCAAGTGCCACAGGAGCCGCTATTTTAGCTGCTCCTGCAGTTTTTGGTACAGGTTCTTTTTCAAAGCGGCAAAAAGCTGCAGATGCAACTGCTCCGTTCAAACTGAAATATGCCCCCAGTATCGGTATGTTTCATGAACATGCCGGGAATGACATTGTCGATAACATAAAGTTTTGTTACGATATGGGCTTCAGGGCAATATTCGATAACGGATTAATGGGAAGGCCGGCAGAAGATCAGGTTAAGATCGCAAACGAGATGCATCGTCTTGGAATGGAGCTGGGTCCTTTTGTATTGTATGCTGATTTTGCTGTTACTTCTTTTGTCCTGAATAAGCCGGAAATCCGTGAAATGCTTGTTAATAAGATGAAGGAAGGCATTGAGGTAGTCAAGAGGACAGGTGTCAAATGGGCGCTTGTTGTTCCGGGCAGGTATGATGAAAAGCTCCAGAGAGATTATCAGACCGCAAACGTAATTGATAACCTCAGGTACTGCTGTGATATTATGGAACCAGCCGGGGTGACAATTGTGCTCGAACCATTGAACACAATTCATGATCATCCGGGGCTTTTCCTGAACGGAATACCTCAGGCTTATTCAATTTGCAGAGCAGTCAACAGGCCCGTATGCAAGATAGTTGACGATATTTACCATCAGGAGATAACTGAGGGGAACCTGATTCCAAATATTGAAGCAGCCTGGAGTGAGATAGCTGCTTTTCATCTTGGAGATACTCCGGGACGCAATGAACCCACAACCGGAGAGATCAACTTTAAAAATGTTTTTAAATATATCTATAGCCGTAAATATGAAGGTGTTCTGTGTATGGAACACGGCCAAAGCATAAAAGGCAAAGAAGGCGAAGAGCGCGTGATTCAGGCATACAGGGAGTGCGATAGTTATGCGGTTTAAAAAATCCTTATTATGAAAAAATTCATTAATATTTTCGTAGCAGCAATAACTTTATTCATGATGTTTTCAAACTCATGTTATAGTCAGCCTATCCGGCTATTTGCCGGCAGAAATACTACCGAAACCGGGGGGAATGGATTCTACGTCTTCGATCTTAACCGCGAAACTGCAACTTTTAAGTTATTATCAGAAACTGACGCCGGACCGAATCCGTCATATTTTTGCATATCAAAAAAGAAAGGACTAATCTATGCTGCAGATGAAGTCATGGAATTCAACGGTGTTAAAGGTGGCGGAGTAACGGCTTTAAAATATAATTCTGAAACAGGTGGTGTCGAAAAAGTTAAAGATCTTGTAGTTCCTGACGGAGGTCCATGCTTTATATCTTTATCTCCGGCAGAAGATTATTTATTAATGGCAAGTTATTCCAGCAGTTCTGTTGCTGTTGTAAAACTTGATGATAAAGGAATTCCCTTAAAAGTAACCGACACTGTTTCATTCGAAGTAATAGATGGGAAAGTATCACATCCTCATATGATTTCATTTGATCCTGCAGGGAAGAAAGTTTATCTCACAGACCTGGGATTGGACAGGATCATTATTTATGATTTTGATGCCGTTACCGGCCATCTGAAACAAAGTGAGAATGGTATAGTAAATTTTCAAAAAGGGACGGGACCGAGGCATTTTGTATTCAATTCAGCAGGAACGAAACTTTATGTCATTTGCGAACTGAATTCCACTATTTCAGTTTTTGATGTTGATACCAAAGGCGGACTGAAATCAATTCAGACTCTGACAACTCTTGCGGATGATTTTAAAGGAGAAAGCAGTTGCGCGGATATTCACATCGGGAAAAACGGTCAGTATCTCTATGGTTCAAACAGGGGTGAAAACACTATTGTCGTATTCAGGATAAAACCCGACGGGCAATTGACTCTTCAGGGACGGACTTTATGTGGAGGCGACTGGCCAAGGAATTTTGCGATTGATCCTTCCGGTAAATATATCCTGGTAGGAAATCAGAAATCAGGAAATATCGCGCTTTTCAAAATTGATGAAAAGAACGGGATGCCGGTTTTCTCAGGGAAAGATTATAAGTTAAATGCTGCCGTTTGTCTGAAGTTTTGAAATATTCACTATTTATTTTGCCCAAAGACTCTAAGACACCAAGGAATTATTAAGGATTCAGATTTGCATGATATTCTTGGAGAAACTTTGTGTCTTTGTGCCTTGGCGGCAGGATTTTAAAAGTCGGGTTACTTTTTTATTACTCTCATTTTGAGTAAACGATTGATTTCTTTTTGATGTATATTTGCCCGCTTTAAACTAAAAATCAATGACACAACAATCGGTATTCTTTCCTGTAATTCTTCTGAAAAGGCTAAAGAGTATATCCAATTTAACTTTCATTGTTTTCCTGTCTGTTTTGATTTTAATATCAGGATTCAGGAAGGACAGCAGGAAACCATTCAAAAATTATGTCCTTCTGGTGTCACTCGATGGCTTCAGATGGGACTATTGCAAGATATATAACACGCCAAATCTCAACAGGCTTGCACAGCAAGGCGTAAAAGCTGAAAGATTGATCTCATCATTTCCTACTGTGACCTTCCCGAATCATTACTCAATTGCAACAGGGTTGTATCCCGATCACCATGGATTGATAAACAACAGTTTCCCGGCGCCAGATCTTGGCCTTTTTTACAGAATGGGAGACAGGACCGCTGTGGAAAATTCTGCTTTTTATGGAGGAGAACCTGTTTGGGAGACAGCTGAGAAACAGGGAGCCAGATCAGCTTCATTCTATTGGGTGGGATCGGAAGCGAGACATCCGTCATACTGGAAAAAGTATGATGAGTCTGTAACATACGAAGCCAGAATAGATACGGTCATCAAGTGGCTTGGATACCCTCCTGAAAAACGTCCCGAACTTGTTACTCTTTATTTTGACGAGCCTGATGCGACCGGTCATAAATTCGGACCGGTATCACCTCAGACGAAGAGAGTTGTTGAGCGATTAGACAGCCTCATGGGAGTGTTGAGAACAAAACTATCCATGTTACCGGAAGCAAGGAAAATAAACCTCATAATAGTGTCCGATCATGGCATGGAAGCCATTTCCCATGAAAGATATATCAATATTAAGTCGCTGGTACCCGAAAGAATGATTGCTTCAATTTCAGGAGGAAATCCTGTGTACCTGATTAATCCGTCAGCAGGGAAAAAGGACAGTATTCTATATCTTCTCAACAAATCAAAAGGACTAAAAGCATGGAGCAAATCAGATCTTCCTTCCAGATGGCACTATGGAACTAACCCGCGTATACCTGAAATTGTGGTTGTTGCAGACAGCTCCTGGAGTATAGGCACCAGGCCGGATGGCTCATCTCTCAGGGGCGGAGCTCACGGTTATGATAATAGAAACTCCGACATGTATGCAATTTTTTATGCAGCGGGACCATCTTTCAAAAAAAATTATAAGCTCAAAGAACTTAATAACGTTGATATTTATAACCTGATCTGTAAAATTCTTAATATCACGCCTGCAAAAAATGATGGTGATCCGGCTCATATAAAGGGGATGCTGAGGTAGGCTCTTATTAGTAGACTGTAATCAAATATTATATTCTCTCCTCCTTTTGAAGGAGGAGTACCCCGAAGGGGGGAGGTGGTTGATTTTTTTTAATAATACAATGATTAAATTTGAACTTATATTACTCTTCATGTAATCAAACACCCTGTCCCGCTTTGCGGGCCACCCCTCCTTCAAAAGGAGGGGAGAGTTTTGATGATTAATATTTAATATTTCTCCTTCTCTTGGAGAATAAGTACCCGAAAAAGCGAGTTGGATGATTATTAAGTCAACCTTTCTGAATTATATTTGTAATCCGGAATTTTCTGCGTATAATTATTACCAAAATCAGAACTGGCATGAACCGCAGAATATTAGTCGAAGAATTAAAAAAGAAGAAGGATAAAATCTGGGATATTATTGTTATAGGCGGTGGCGCTACAGGACTTGGAGTCGCACTGGATGCTGCATCGAGAGGATATAGCATATTACTGCTCGAGCAGTCTGATTTTGCCAAGGCTACTTCATCACGCAGCACAAAGCTGGTTCATGGAGGTGTCAGGTATCTGGCTCAGGGAGACCTGTTCCTGGTTATGGAAGCTCTGCACGAAAGAGGCTTAATGCTTAAAAATGCCCCTCATATTACCTTTAACCAGGAGTTTGTAATTCCTGTTTATACCTTCTGGGATGTATTTATGTACACGGTAGGGCTTAAATTTTATGATCTGCTGGCCGGACGATTGAGCATGGGGAAATCCTATTTTATCAATAAGGAAAAAACCCTGTCGAGATTACCACTGCTAAAATCAGAAGGACTGAAAGGAGGTGTTGTCTATCACGACGGGCAATTTGATGATTCGCGAATGGCATTATGCCTGGCAGAATCATGTATTGATAAAGGCGGCATAGTCCTTAACTATTTTAAGGTCATAGGCCTTCTGAAGGAAGAAAGAGGAAAAATTAATGGTGTGAAAGCTTCGGATATAGCATCGGGTGAGGAATTTGATTTTAAAGCCAATCTGGTAATTAACGCGACAGGCATATTTGCAGATGAGATTGCCAGGATGGACAACCAGTCATCAAAACCAACAATAAGACCAAGTCAGGGAGTTCATATTGTTCTTGATAAATCATTCCTTCAGAGCGACTCGGCTATTATGATACCAAAAACTGATGACGGCAGGGTTCTCTTTGCTATACCGTGGTACAATGAGGTAGTGATAGGAACCACAGATACTCCGCTTGACATAATAAGCCTGGAACCCGTTGCCCTGGAAAAGGAGATAAACTTTATATTGCAGACGGCTGAAAAATATCTTGTCAAACCTCCGCACAGGGAGGATGTCCTTTGCATCTTTGCAGGATTGCGTCCGCTGGCTGCAAATCCTGATAATCCTGCTTCAACCAAAGAGGTTTCACGCAGGCATAAAATAACCCAATCTCCTTCCGGTCTTCTTACAATAATAGGAGGCAAGTGGACCACTTACAGACGAATGGCTGAAGAAACTATTAACACTGCAATTAAATCAGGCTATCTATGGAAAGAGAAATGTGTTACTGCAAATCTTAAGCTGTCATCGGTTAATGCAGATAATTCTTCGGGAAGGCTGCATATTTATGGAGATCACGCAGGAGAAATAAAAACGATGATATCTGAAAACCCGGAATTAGGTAAACCTCTTGATCCCAGACTGCCCTACACAAGAGCTGAGATACTCTGGATCTGCAGGAATGAAATGCCTTTGAGGGTGGAAGATATACTTGCCAGAAGGACCCGTTCATTATTACTCAATGCCCGTGCAAGTGCCGGAATAGCTTCAGAAGTTGCCGGATTGATGGCAAAAGAATTTGGTTTTGACCAGAACTGGCAAAAGGAACAGGTAGAATCGTATTATGAGTTAGTGAAAAACTATTTATAGGAGTTTGAACTTCACCTAATAACAAGGAATATGAATGAATTCATTTTAGCCCTCGATCAGGGAACAACAAGTTCACGTGCAATCCTATTTGACCGGAATGGACTTCCGGTTGCAAGTGCACAGAAGGAATTTACCCAATATTATCCCAAACCAGGCTGGGTTGAGCATGATCCTGAGGAAATCTGGTCTACACAGGCCGGAGTTGCACTTGAGGCAATTACTAAGGCCGGACTTGAAAGTTCTGATATAGCTGCCATTGGTATCACAAATCAGCGTGAGACTACCGTGTTGTGGAACAGGAAAACCGGGAAACCCGTTTACAATGCAATAGTATGGCAGGACAGACGTACTGCCGATTATTGTGATAAATTAAAGAGCGAGGGGAAGAGCTCAGAAATCCTTAAAAAAACAGGGCTGATCATCGATGCCTATTTTTCCGCCACAAAAATCAGGTGGATCCTCGATAATGTGAGGGATGCCAGAAAGCTTGCAGAGGATGGACAACTGGCATTCGGTACTATCGATTCATGGCTCGTATGGAACCTTACAAAGGGGAAATTACATATAACAGATGTCTCAAATGCTTCCAGGACAATGTTGTTCAATATTCATACTCTTAAATGGGATGAAGAATTGTTAAAGTTATTCAACATACCATCGGCAATACTTCCCGAGGTAAAGTCATCAAGCGAAATATATGGGAAAACTGAGGGACACTTTTCCACTTCGATTCCTGTTGCAGGTATTGCCGGTGATCAGCAGGCAGCTCTTTTCGGACAGATGTGCACTGAACCGGGGATGGTTAAGAACACATACGGAACAGGTTGTTTTATGATGATGAATATAGGAAACAAACCTATTGAATCAAAAAGCAAACTTCTGACCACTATAGCCTGGAGAATTGGAAATGAAACCCAATATGCCCTCGAAGGAAGTATTTTCATTGCCGGTGCAGTTGTTCAATGGTTACGTGACGGATTGGGAATTATTAAAAATTCAAGTGATGTTGAAAAGCTGGCTTCGAAGGTTAAAGACACTGAAGGAGTTTATTTTGTTCCAGCTTTTGCGGGCCTTGGTGCCCCTTACTGGAATCAGCATGCACGAGGTACACTGGTTGGCATTACCAGAGGTTCCACATCGGCACATATTGCACGTGCCGCACTCGATAGTATTGCCTATCAGACTCTGGAAGTTCTGCTGGCAATGCAGAAAGATTCAGGTATTGACATTAGTGAGTTGCGTGTTGATGGCGGAGCCACAGTTAATAACAATCTTATGCAATTTCAGGCTGATTTGTTACAGTCTAAAGTAGTACGGCCAAAAATAACTGAAACAACAGCCCTCGGAGCAGCTTATCTGGCTGGACTTGCTGTGAATTATTGGAGCAATATCAATGAAATAAGGCAACAGTGGCAAATTGACCGGACCTTTTCTCCTCAGATCAAAGAGAATGAAACACTCTCATTGATTAAAGGATGGCACCGGGCTGTAAATGCTGCCAAAGCATGGGCCGATGACTCAGAATAGTAAAGGCAAATGAGTACTTCAATTTTAGAAGATTTTTACCCCCTTTCCTGTCCCGCTTTGCGGGATGATTACCCCTTCCCCCTTGGGGGAAGGTCGGGAAGGGGGTGTAAAAATGTTAAAAGTATTCTTTGAAATATTGAAAATACAAAGAGATTTTAAAACTAGTAGGATATAATTTTATACAATAATTTAATAACTAACCAATATGAATCCATTTTTTGCTGAATTTTTTGGAACTGCAATAATTATTGTTTTTGGAGGAGGCGTTGTGGCTAACGTTGTTCTAAATAAAACTAAAGGAAATAATAGCGGATGGATAGTAATAACTTTTGGATGGGCCGTGGGAGTTTTTACCGGGATATTGATCGCAGCCCCGTTTAGCGGCGCTCACCTGAATCCTGCCGTGACATTGGCTCTTGTGATTGCAGATAAATTCCCTCTTAAACAGTTGCCGACATACATTTGTGCCCAGCTGCTCGGTGCAATGTTCGGAGCTTTTCTTGTATGGTTAGCCTATAAAAAGCATTTTGATATAACAGATGACGCGGATTCAAAGCTGGCTGTATTCTGCACTGCCCCAAATATACGTCACTATTGGTATAACATTCTGACGGAAGCTATCGGCACTTATGTACTGGTTCTGGCAGTTCTTTATATGGCAAAACCCGAAGTCGGATTGGGCGCTTTGAGTGCTTTACCGGTGGCTCTTGTTGTCCTGGGGCTGGGTCTGTCCATGGGAGGGCCGACAGGATATGCTATAAATCCAGCCCGTGATCTGGGTCCGCGAATAATACATTTCCTTCTTCCTATTCCCGGTAAGCGCGACAGCGATTGGAAATATGCATGGGTGCCAATTCTTGGTCCATTTCTGGGAGCATCACTCGCAGCTGCAATGTTTCTGATCTTTAAAGGAGCGTGACATAGAAATTCTCATAATAAGACTTTGACATCATTTATAAGGGTTTAACAGGTTTTTTTTCATAATTCGTCAAAATCATTGTAAAAAAATGCCGGGCTACATTGTTTTTCTTGAAATACAATTGTTAAATTAGCTTTACTTTTAGACTCAGGGAAAAGCGCAGTATAATATAGGGGTAGGGTAAAAGAGTTGAAATACGATATTCAAAGCGATGGAGATCAGTTTATTGAATATTATGTTCATGACAACGAAGTTATTAAAGTCAGAAAAGTTAATTCGAAAAAAGTGAAAACAAAACCCAAAAAAAATTGTTGAATAATAAATTAACGTAAAATTTTAAAACTATGAAGAAACTTTTATTGTCATTATTAGTCGTTGTCTTCTCTCTGACGCAACTTAATGCACAGGCATTTAAAAATGGCGACATGATTGGAAGCTTAGGTGTTGGCTTTGGCTGGTATGGATATGGTTATGGGACGACTTCATTACCTGCTTTTAGCCTGAGTTTAGATAAAGGGATTGCCGACATCGCAAATGTTGGTCCAATTTCAGTTGGAGGAATTATTGGAATCAAACATGCCTCTTACTCTTATACTTCTTCCCTGGATTGGACGTGGAATGATATTGTTATTGCTGCCCGTGGCGCTCTCCATTATGATCTTTTTAAAGTTCCTAAGCTTGATACTTATGCCGGAGTTGCATTAGGTGTAAGAATTGAATCTGAATCTTACTATACTGGTTATCTAAATGAAAAAGCATCTTCTCATCAAACTTTTGGACTATTTGCCCTTTACGTTGGAGGACGTTATTATTTTTCTGATAAATTTGCAGCATTTGGTGAATTAGGTTATGGACTTGGATATTTAACACTCGGCATAACCTACAAATTCAATTAATATTCAAATATTTAGAAAATAAAATTTCAATGTTTTTAAAGGCAGTCCGTATTGCGGGCTGCCTTTTATTTTTAGGCATTTCAAAAATCCAAAAACAGAATTATCTTTATCAAAAAAACTGTTATGAAAGAGAGGTTCAATTTGTTTTTAAATAAGGTCAAAAATCTTATTGGCAAATCTGCATGGGCAAAAATTGTTTTTATCGTCTTAGGGATCTCCTCGACAATATGGTTCCTGGTTAGAGTAATTCCAAAGCCACAGCGCGCAACTTATCCCTGCATGAGAGCCGCTGCACCTATCATGTCGACATTTGTAATCTGGCTGCTTACATTATCAGGATCTGTCTTTGCCTTCAATAAAGCCAAAAATCATTTCAGAAAGGCCAGGTACATTTATGCTGTTTCCTTTTTTGCAATTGCTGTTGCATGTTCATTCCTGTTTGTGGCAAATAAAACTGAAGATGCCAAAGGAAGCACTGTTGATGCAATCAGCGTTATGTCAAACTCGCCCATAGGTGTTGAACATGGTATATTCCCGGGCCGTGTTGTATGGGTATTTGACCCGAAAGTTGCAACATGGGACGGAACAAACAAATACTGGTGGGATGAAAAAAGCACTTCACAGACCGAAGCAGATAAGATGTTTGAGAATGTTTTAAAATCTCTTACCGGCAAGCCTACCCAGGCAATGGCATGGGAGGCGCTGTTTAAGAATTTCAATAAAGAGAAAAAGAACCTTACGAGCGGATACAATGTGAATCAGAAAATAGCTGTCAAAATCAATCAGAACAATACTCTCAGGCATGCAGATACAACAGGGTTAAATGCAACCCCCCAGCTTGTATACGCTTTAATTAAAAGCCTGACGAAAGAAGCCGGGGTACCTCAGAAAAACATTACAATATTTGATGCCAGCCGGTTTATTTGTGATAACATATTTATTAAATGCCATAAAGATTTTCCTGACGTCGTTTTCGTTGATAATGAAGGAGGTGAGGGACGCGTGAAATCCACTTATATTGACAATGCAATTCCATACTCCATTGATAACGGGAAACTTGCTACCGGTCTGGCTAGATGCGCTGTGGAAGCAGATTATATTATCAATATGGCATTATTGAAGGGCCACATCGGACAGGGAGTTACTCTCTGCGGAAAGAACTTTTACGGGGCAACTAGCATTGATCACAACTGGCGAAAAAATGCGCATGATAATTTTGAACAGGACAGGCAGGGAAAAGATAAGTATATGACCTTTACAGATTTCCTCGGGCATAAGGATCTTGGAGGGAAAACGCTGTTGTTTATGATTGATGGATTCTATGGCGCCCGTTCACAGGATGGTCCTCCGCTTATAAAAGATAAATGGAGGATGACGCCATTTAACAATCGATGGTGTTCAAGCCTTTTTGCTTCACAGGACGGAGTGGCTGTTGACGCGGTTGGAATTGACTTTTTAAGGGCGGAATGGCCCGATCTTCCGGATATAGCATATACAGAAAAGTATTTAGTTGAAGCAGCCCTGGCTGATAATCCTCCTTCCAAAACAGTCTATGATCCTGAACGCGATGGTACCAGGTTGAAAAGCCTGGGAGTGATGGAACACTGGAACAATGCAACAGAAAAGAAATATAGCCGTAATCTGGGAAAGAATTATGGGATAGAGCTTGTATATGTTCCTGTAAATTCGAAATAAATAAGGAGATTAAGACATAAACTGCTAAAAAGTTTAGAGTGAGCTAGAGTTTGGAGTACTTAGAGTGAAGTAAATCCGACTAACTTTAGTCACTCTAGTCACTTCTTAATAGCAATCCTGTTCAACCCTGATAATGGATTTTAAATCATACCCGTTTTCAATTGCTTTTTTGAGCAGCATTTCGTAGGTTGTTTCATCCATTTTCTTTTCCCTCGAGAGAATCCAGAGATATTTCAGGGAGGGATCACCTACAAGAACATATCTGTAATCTTTATCAAGGTCCATAATCCAGTAGTCTCCTGAAAACGGCCAGAAAAACTGTACTTTCAGCTTTGCAGGACTGTTTTTATCAGGTATCCATGCAACTCCTGTTGAAGATGTTGATTTCTGAGGATCCGTTAAATAATTTCCCTTATTAAGAACAGTTATTTTGCCGTCATTACGAAGAGTATAGGTGGCAGAAGTACATTTTAATTTTCGTTCAAAAAAATTCGGAAGCCGGGCAATTTCAAACCAGAGGCCTTTATATCTGTTGAGATCAACTGATTCTACAACTGAGGGTAATTTCTGTGATTTGGCAACTCCGAAGAGCATAATTGTAAATAAAGTAATTGCAGTTTTTTTCATTCAGAATATTTTATTTAGAACAATTTATTTCAAAATCTGTTCGATCTTTTATTTATCCGGCAACATCTTAAAGGGTCCGGCAAATTAAAGTTTTCATTCCTGATTCTTAACTATTAACATTTTATTAACAACATTTTTAAACCGGATAAAACAATCAGGCATAAAATTTGTATACATATACATAAAATGGGAAATAGGAATTACTAAAAATTTTATAAATATAAGAGAGATTCGAGGAGGAAAGTAAAATGAAAAATCTAGTAAATTTAAGAAATGCGATCTGGTTAACTCTGATTGTTACAGGTATTGCCAGTCTGCAAAGATGCATAGTTTACCGGCCTTATCCTGAAAATGCAAAACTTTTAACAGTCCCTGATATAATCCAGATGAGTAAAGACGGAGTATCCTCAAAGGATATTATCACGGAAATAAATCAAACCCATACGGTTTACTCTCTCAAAGCCGATCAACTTTTTAAGCTTAGAGACGAAGGCGTTCAGGATTCAGTTTTAAACTATATGGAGGAGACTAAAATCAATGCAGTCCAGCAGAATCAGAGATATGCCGATTCATCTAACTGGTGGATGGCTTCTGATGGGTTCTATTATGGAGCTTTTGGCATGGGCTGGGGCTGGCCTTATGGCTACTTGGGCTGGGGCTGGGGACCGGCATTAGTATACAATTACCGTGGAGGCTTCGGTGGCGGATTCCACGGCGGATTCCATGGCGGATTTCATGGAGGCGGCGGTTTCCATGGTGGAGGAGGAAGAGGAAGGTAATTCAAACGCCGCAAAAACCCTGCTGTTATGACAATAAGAGAGAATTAATTACTCAGCTCATTCTTCGAAAGGGGTGAAGCGAAGTAAAAGCCTGGTAATATAATGCCGGGCTTTTTATTTAGTGCGCCCGGCATGGGCGATGACTATAGGGTGCAAGACCCGAACACACTTGGCAGTAGGAAGTGTTAGCTAAAGGCAAGGGTGTCCTTCGTGAGGAGGAATCTGAAGGAAGCCGGCGGCAAATTTTCGGCCTGATGAACAAGAACTGCAT
>PMIJ01000062.1 GCA_003157015.1 Bacteroidales bacterium | reverse complement strand
TAAAATATTAAGTGGACACTAATGTAATTAAATATATAATGATTACCGGGGGTAGCTTAATCCCGTTCTGTATACAGTTTTGATTTTCTTTTTCATTTGGATTGTTGGTTAGTTAGTTAAAGGGGCTGTCTCAGTTGAGGCAGCTTTTTTTTCATTCTGATTCGTCCTTCATGTGCTGTTGAAAAAGTACTTAGAGTACCTTAGTGATATCCTTAGTGTCCCTTTGTGGTAAGAGCTAAAACATTGAACCACAAAGGATCACGAAGTTTTACACAAAGTAGCTCAAAGGGGAAACCAGAAAATTAGCTACTTTTTCAGCACTCCTTGTTGAACCTTACACCTTAAAAAAGCCTTTTGGAGAAAGTCCCGTTTAAGGGACAGGCGCAGGTATGTTATGAAATGCCTATATTTGTCATAATTCAGATAAAGTTTATTGGTTATTTTTGACGCCTAAACTAATTTTTTACAGCAGATGATTAAGAATAACGATATTCTTCTGAACAGGAACGAGCTGGTTCAGTTTTTTAAAAAACCGGCAAAGGATTTTACCCGTGATGATATAATAAAGTTCATTGAAGCCAAAGGAATTTCGATGCTGAATTTCAGATATGTAGCCGACGATGGCAGACTTAGGTCACTGAATTTTGTGCCATTCAGCAGGGATCATCTCGAATCTATTCTTACAGCAGGAGAAAGAGTAGATGGGTCTAGTCTATTCTCCTTCATAGGATCAGGATCAAGTGATCTTTATATAATTCCGCGTTACAGGACTGCGTTTGTAAATCCGTTTACTGAAATACCCACTCTGGAAATTCTCTGTTCGTTTTACAACAACGATGGGAAACCATTTGAAAGTGCACCGGAATATATACTCAGAAAAGCGTATACCCGATTTATGAAGAAGACCGGTTTTAAATTTAAGGCATTTGGTGAGTTGGAATATTATATAAAATCATGTCATGACGATCTTTATCCATTGGTGGATCAGGCAGGCTATCATCAATCAAAACCCTTTGCTAAATTTGAGAACCTGAGAATTGAAGCCCTTGAACTTTGCGCCAAAGCAGGATGCAGAATCAAATACGGACATTCAGAGGTGGGAAGTTTTTCAAAGGAAGGAGAAGATTTTGAACAGCATGAAATTGAATTCCTTCCGGTTGAGATAGATGAAGCTGTCGACCAGCTGCTCATAGCGAAATGGATCATACGAATCCTTGGTTCCGAATATGGTGTTGAGATCAGTTTTGCACCAAAGATAACGCTTGGCAAAGCCGGATCGGGAATGCATATTCACATGATGCTGGAAAGGGATGGCGTGAATATGATGGTTGAGAACGGGAAGCTGAGTGACGTTGCAAAAAAAATGATGGCTGGAATCCTTGATCTTTCCAAATCGCTGACAGCTTTTGGCAATACTATTCCAACCTCATATCTGAGACTTGTCCCTCACCAGGAAGCTCCTACAAATATATGCTGGGGTGACAGAAACCGGTCGGTCCTTATTCGCGTTCCACTTGGATGGAACGGCGCAATGAATATGATAAAGGATGCCAATCCTGCAGATGCTACAGAGTTCAGGGATATGCCATCAAAACAAACCGTGGAGCTGAGATCACCCGATGGGTCGGCCGATATACACAAACTTTTTGCCGGGCTAGTTATAGCTGCCGAACATGGTTTGGAAATGGAAAATGCTCTTGAAAAAGCCGGGGAACTCTACGTTGATTATAACATCTTCCAGGAAAACAGCGTATCAAAGAAGAAAAAACTCGAAGCACTTCCATCTTCATGCTGGGAATCAGCTGAATGCCTTTTAGCCCGGAGAGATTACTTTGAAAAAGACGGTGTTTTTCCGTCAGGGGTAATTGATAATGTCGTTTCTAAGCTGAAAGCTTTTGATGATAAAGGGCTTAGTGAAAAGCTGTATAATAAAAACGAAGAGATCAGCGCTCTGGTAAGGAAGTATCTTCATTGCAGCTAACTGAATGAAGTCTTTCTTCATCTTCTGCCCTTGCAGCCAGAATGCTCAGATTCAGCTCAAAACCAATCAGTATAGCTATAGAATTAAGATACAGCCATATAAGAATAACCATCAGTGTTCCTGCCGAGCCATATAATTTATTATATTGTCCGAAATGATTTACATATGATGAAAACCCCAGTGATGTAAGGATGAAGAGCAGCGTTGCAAGCGTGGACCCCGGTGAAAAGAACTTAAAGCCGGTTTTCCTTGCCGGAGCAAAATAATAGAGGAAAGATATTGCCATAAAAAGAAGAAGAATAATAAGTATCCACTTCATGAAAATCAGAAAATAAATTACAAATCGCCTTTTTACAATGTGGAGCACAACGAGCCTGTTAACTGAAACCTTACCGAATATTACAAGAAATCCTGCTGTGGAAATCAAAAAAATTATAATCAAAAGCAATACAACTGATATCTTTCGCTGATTCACCCACGAACGTGTTTTAAAGGAATGCGCTGAAACCACAAATGCATGAATAACTGCATGTATTCCATTTGTTGAAAAAATAACGGTGGCAATAAACATAAAAAGCAGCAGCCCTTTGCTCTTATGGGTAACTATATCTATAATAATTGTGTCAAGGAAATTGAAAGCGTTGGAAGGAAGAATGTTTTCAAAAAGCTTTATCAGTTCCTGTTGGAAATTGGGTAAAGGAATAAACGGAATCAATGTAAACAGAAAAATTGATGCAGGCAGCAATGCCATGAGGAGGTTGAAAGCTATTGATGATGCCCTCGTGACAAGCACTCCTTTGCGAAAACCCTTGATTACGAATGTTATAACCTGACTTATCGGTACTCCGTCGAAGCCCGGGAGAACCAGTTTCCTGATTTTCTCCTTGTCATTATAAGTTGTGACATCCCTCAGGTTCATTCATTAAATAGCTTTAAGGCTCATATCAATACTTTTAATATGATGAGTAAGAGCACCAACAGAAATATAATCAACTCCGCATTCAGCATAAGCTCTGACTGTTGACAGATCTATTCTACCTGAGGACTCTGTTTCATGTCTGCCGGAGATTTCAATGACAGCCTTACGGGTATCCTCAATAGTGAAATTGTCGAGCATAATGCGATCCACTCCACCATATAAAAGAATTTTTCTGACATCTTCCAGTGATCGCGCTTCTATTTCTACCCTCAGGTTCAGATTGTTTTTTTTCAGGTATTCCCTTGTCTTACTGATCGCATTTTCAATGCCTCCGGCATAATCTATATGATTGTCTTTCAGCATGATCATGTCGTACAATCCCATCCTGTGATTTAATCCGCCTCCTATTCTCACTGCTTCTTTTTCAAGAAACCGCATACCGGGAGTGGTTTTTCGCGTATCAAGTATTCTGGTCTTAAGTCCTTTCAGCTTGCTTGTATATTCATGAGTGATCGTGGCGATTCCGCTCATTCTTTGCATAATGTTCAGAACCAGGCGCTCAGATTTAAGGATTGATTGCTGACTTCCTGAAAGATAAAATGCAATATTTCCGGGATCAACACAAGCCCCGTCATCTAGAATCAGATCAAATGTTATTTCATTGTCGATTATTGAAAAAAGTTCGGCTGCTACCCTAACTCCTGCAAGTATTCCTTTTTCTTTTATGAGAAGTCTGGCTTTCCCTTTTGCGCTACCGGGTAAATATGCCAGTGAAGAGTGATCGCCATCTCCCAGATCTTCAGCAAGGGTTCTTAAAATGAATTCCCTGAGAATTCTATTTTCCATTGTCAGATTCTATGCGTATCTGATGAATTAGCAATTCCTGATCAACTTTCTTGAGAAGGAAATAAACACGAAAGTCTCCTTTCTCTGTCTTAAGGCTGCCAATGGCATATTGAGCATCATTTTTTGCACCCTGGTGACGAATGGTAAAATCTTTTGCATGATACTCGGCAAAAAAGTCTTTAAGAATTGTTTCGGCTACATTTTTTTTATAGAAATCCTCTTTATCAAGCAACAGAAGCTCAATAGTAGAGTTCATATACTTCGATAGATCTGCCGCGTTGCCTGCTTTTATGGCAATTGCAATTCCTCCCGGTATTTTCCCCTGATCCTGATCCTGAGCCGCGGCTGTCAGGCTGCTCATGGCTATTAATACTACCGGAATAATATTTGAGGATTTCATATTAATGAGTTTAAATATTGCGGACAAAAAAGTCAATGCATCACAAATTTAATACTTATTTGATTATGATAGCTTCTTATTATGCCAATTCATTCTGATACGGTTTTGAAACTTTGTGGGCACACGGTGTATTTTGAACAGCCTGCTGGTATTAAGAAGCCGAAAAAATCAGCATTTTTTAGGTAGTTTTTAAGAATTTCTTAAAATATTTTTAACATTCAAATATTGAATTATTGTTTAAAATTGCTGCGGAACAGAAAATATTTTAATTGCCATGAAAAAATCTCTTTTCTCTCTCCGTAAAAACTTAATGAGTTTATTTATATTCCTGTCATGCGGAATATTGTTCACCTCGAGTCGCCCGGCGCTGGCCGCCAGTGGCGTGACCTTATATACTCCCTACACTAAAATAGCTGTACCACCGGGAGAATCAATTTCTTATAGCATTGATGTTATCAATAAAAGCAGTGAAATTCAAAACGTTGAAATTTCATTGGAAGGCCTGCCCCAAGGATGGAATTATACTTTAAGATCGGGAGGCTGGAATATCAGCGAGATATCAGTTCTTCCGGGAGAAAAACAGACTCTTAACCTGTTATTGGAAGTTCCTCTGCAAGTCAATAAAGGCAGGTACAGGTTTAAGGTTGATGCAAAGGGATTTGACTCTCTGCCTCTAACTGTTACAGTTTCAGAGCAGGGTACCTTTAAAACAGAATTTACAACAAAGCAATCTAACCTGCAGGGAGCCACAACTTCGAACTTTACCTTTGAGGCAATGATAAAAAATCTTACTGCCGATAACCAGATCTATTCGTTGAATGCTGCTGCCCCCCAGGGCTGGATAGTCAATTATACTATCGATTTTAAGCAGATTTCTTCAGTAAGTGTAGAACCAAACCATAGTAAAAGCCTTAGTGTTCAGATAGTTCCGCCCGGCGAAACTAAAGCAGGAACTTACAAAGTACATCTCAATGCCATAACTGCGACAACATCTGCATCTCTCGATCTCGAAGTAGTGATAACGGGTTCTTATGAAATGGTACTTACCACGCCAACAGGATTGTTGAGCGACAATATACCAGAAAGTGAAGAGAAAAAGATACAACTGCTGGTAAGAAATACCGGATCGTCTGACCTGAAGGATATTAAGTTTAATTCTTCGGCGCCCGCTAACTGGGAAGTCACTTTCGATCCAAAAAAAGTTGAAAGGCTGGAACCCGGTGAATCGGCGCAAGTCAATGCAATAGTTAAAGTGGCAAAAAGAGCTATTGTCGGGGATTACATAACCAGGATTGAAGCCAGTTCACAGGGAGTAGTTTCAAAGGCTGAGTTCAGAATATCAGTAAGGACAACCTTGTTTATGGGTTGGGCAGGCATAATGATTATCTTAATTGTTTTCGGAGGTGTGGTTTATCTGTTCCGTAGGTACGGAAGGAGGTAAGCAATGAGCCAGAATATAATTGACCTTATCGATCTGACTAAGATGTACGGATCAGTCAGCGTGGTTGATCATCTCAACCTGTCTGTCCGGAAAGGTGAAGTTTTTGGTCTGCTCGGGCCAAATGGAGCAGGAAAGTCAACCACGATCCTTATGATGCTGGGGTTGACTGAGCCAACCTCTGGTCAGGTAAAAGTTTGTGATATTGATTCCACAACAAATCCTATTGAAGTAAAGAGAAAAGTCGGCTATCTCCCCGAAGATGTCCGGTTCTATGATGAACTGACGGGAATCGAAAACCTGATTTACACGGCCAGGTTAAACAATTTATCATCCGGGCAGGCCCGGCAAAAAGCAAAAGAGCTTCTTGCAAATGTAGGCTTATCGGATGAAGGAGATAAAAAAGCCGGTAAGTATTCCCGGGGGATGCGTCAGCGTCTCGGCTTAGCCGATGTACTTATTAAAAGTCCCGAGGTAATAATTCTTGATGAACCGACA
Source organism: Bacteroidales bacterium (assembly GCA_003157015.1). Taxonomy (GTDB): domain Bacteria; phylum Bacteroidota; class Bacteroidia; order Bacteroidales; family VadinHA17; genus LD21. Next base: position 46,000 of record PMIJ01000062.1, on the reverse strand, counting down.
CTGGGTATCGACCCGTTGGGAGTGCAGGAATTCCTTGAATTAATTATTAAACTAAAAAATGACCAGGGGCTAACGGTAGTTCTCTCTTCACACCATCTGTACCAGGTACAGAAAATTTGTGACAGGGTTGGTTTGTTTGTCAAGGGTAAAATACTAGCAGAAGGTGACGTTGCAACTTTATCAAAAAAATTGTTTTCTGATGAGACTTTTATTATTGAAGCGGAGATTATTCTGAATTCCTCAGGGGATTTTAAAACTTCAGATGGCACTATAAAAGCCGAGACCCTGGCTGAAGAACTTAAAACAATCGGGGGTGTTATTTCAGTTTCAGTAAACAATAATGCTTTCCAGATTGGCTGTTCGTGTGACCTGACTGCGGAAGTAGCCAGGTTAATTGTTAATTCAGGTGCCGGATTAAGTTACTTGCACAAGAAAGAATTTGGCCTTGATGAGATTTATAACCGTTATTTTGAAGGAGGCGTTAATCATGAAAGAATCGATGACAAAATCTGAAAGGACCGCAGAAAGAACTCATCCGTTTCCGGTTATTGTTAATAAGGAAATTTCGGATCACATTAAAAGCTGGCGGTTTATTATTTTAATAACAATAATAGCCCTCACATGCTTCGGCTCATTGTACTCTTCCCTTACAAACATCAATAAAGTGGTAGAATCACAGGGATTTAACAGCTCATTCCTTTTCCTGAATTTGTTTACCTTGTCAGACGGTACATTGCCTTCTTTCATAGTATTCATAGGTTTTCTTGGGCCCTTGCTTGGCATCACATTGGGATTTGATGCAATCAATTCAGAGCAGAATAAGGGGACACTCAGTCGGATAATGGCACAGCCTATTCACCGCGATTATTTGCTTAATGCCAAGTTTCTGGCAGCCTTGACACTGATTAGCATTATGTTTTTCGTCCTGGGTTTTCTCGTCATGGGATTCGGAATTATTACAACTGGAATTCCTCCGACTGAGGAAGAGTTTTTGCGTATTGTCTGTTTCATCTTAGTAAGTATCCTGTATGTGGCATTCTGGTTGAATTTATCGATTTTATTTTCAATACAATTCCGGCAGACTGCTACATCTGCATTGGCATGTATTGCAACATGGTTGTTTTTCAGTGTTTTTTATCATTTGATTGTAAATCTTATTTCCAAAGCCAATTTACCTTCGGCAACTGCGTCTCCGCAACAACTTATCGATTACCAGAGATTCGTGCTGAGCTTGTTAAGAATTGAGCCTGGTCAGCTTTTCAATGACGCAACAACAACACTCCTGATGCCATCAGTTCGCAGCCTGGGCCCTTTGAGTATGGAACAGGTGCATGGAACCATTCCCGGCCTCTTGCCTCTGGGTCAGAGCATTATGCTGGTATGGCCCCAGCTGACAGGACTCATAGCAGCCACAGTGGTGTGTTTTGGATTATCCTATTTCTCTTTTATGAGAAGAGAGATTCGTTCAAGATAAGAAGAGCCTCCCCTGATAAGCGTCATACTAATAGTTTTGCACGCACGGGTTATTAATTATATTTTTGTAAAAGAGAAGGGGTAGTTTTAATTAGGAGAAGCCGCATTATAAATCATGAAAATAGCTCTGTTGCAGACTGGTAAAACAACCGATAAAAACATAGAAGAGTTAGTTGACCTTTATTCAAAACGAATAAAGAAGTATTCTGTTTTTGAGATCATTACACTTTCTGATGTAAAGAATACCAGGAATATGCCTGTTCCGGAGCAGAAGATTAAAGAGGCTTCAAAAATCCTTAAGTCAGTCAATGAGGATGATTATATTATTTTACTCGATGAAAGAGGAAAGGAGTTAAGAACTCTTGAATTCTCGAGTGCTCTTGAAAAAGCATTCTTCATGCCAAAGAAGAGGATCGTGTTTGTTATTGGCGGCCCCTGGGGCTTCTCTCAGTCAGTATATGACAGGGCAGATTACAAAATGTCTCTGTCAAAAATGACTTACCCTCATCAGCTGGTACGATTATTGTTTCTTGAACAGCTTTACAGGGTATTTACAATAATTAAAGGAGAGCCCTATCACCATGAATAAGCTTTGAATATTATATTATGAAAATGAATCGTAATACAATTATTCTTTCCATCCTGACCGCTGTGCTCATAATTATGGCATTTGTCGCAGAAAAGGTTTATTTCAGCGGTTTTGAGTACAGGCTAAGAACAAAGATGTTCAACAAAACCCTAGTTGCGAAAGAAACTGTCATGGACTATTGCCTCAATGCAATGAAACCCCTGCTGGCAAAGGAAAGTCCTTATGATACAATTTCACATAATGACCTATTTACAATTGCTGAAAAGAACAGGATCACCATACTTGAATACGTTGATAACAAACTTTGGTACTGGTCGGACAATGAGTTTGATGTGCCTTTAGATTATATAGATTCACTTTATAACAAACCATTGGTTTTTTTACAGAATGGATGGTTTCTTACAAAATCGGTTCAGTCGGGGAATGAGAAAATTATAGGACTGCTAAGGTTACATACAGACTTTGGTTTTGAGAATAACATCCTTAAAAATGGATTTGAGAAGGAGTTCAGGATACCTGGTAACGTTGATCTGGATACCGATAAAAATGCATCGGGATTTCATATATTTAATAAAAAAGGTGACTTCCTGTTCTCCCTTATGTTTCCGCCAGTGAAAGGGAACACCTCTTTTATTTTTGTTCCGTTGTGTTTATGGGCAGGCGTGTTCGTCCTGATAATTCTGCTCACTTTCAACCTTATTAAAATTCTGATGAATAGTGGAAAAGCGCTGACCGGATCAGGCCTGGCGCTTATAATCTTTGCTTCGGTATATACATTTGTTCTTTTCTCCGGGAAGCCACAGTCCGTGTTCCAGACGGAACTTTTTTCACCCTACAGATTCTATCTGAACAGGTTTATTCCCTCACTGGGGCACCTTTTAATGCTCGGCATACTTGGTTCAGCTTTTTCCACCGTTCTCTTTAGTCATTTTTCAATTAAGAGCCGAACAGAGAGCAATGGGGCTTCAAATTACCTGTACCTTACATGTTTGCTGATTGTTGGGGCACTTATTTTATGTTTATATCAGTGGATTTTCAGCAAAGTGATATCAACCTCGAATATTAATTTTGAAACATATAAAGTACTGGATTTAAATATTTTCAGCATAGCCGGATTTGTCTCTGTTTTCCTTCTCCTTCTGATTCCGATATTCTATCTGTTTAAAATTCTTCAAAGCATAAGGGATTTCAGCACAGGTAAAGTTGCCATCTCTATAATCATCTCTCTTTCAGTCCCTCTGATCTTTTATTATAACAGACCTGCGACTTTGTTCCTGCTGGCAATATTTTACTGTATTCTTGTTCTAAGTATATGGATATCAACGAACAGGAATCTTGGTTTGTTCACCATTACTGTAATTCTCTCTCTTATTTCGGGCGTTTATTTCCTTTATTTTATTACAATTCTTTCAGAAGAAAGGACAACTGAAAATCTTAAAACGCAGGCAGTCTCTTTATCAACTGAAAATGATCCTGAGGCTGAATATCTTCTTTTTGATCTGTGCCCTGCAATTGAGAAGGACACTTCTCTCTCAAGGATGATGAGGGTAGAAAGTTTTGATAAGGATAATGCTGAAAAAATATCTAACTATCTTGAAGATACTTATTTTACAGGGTTCTGGAAGAATTATCATTTCAGTGCTTACCCCTGTGATAACGAAGAGCCGCTGCAAATCGGAGCCGGAAGTGAGCAGTCGCAGAATTGCTTTAGCTTTTTTGATGAACGAATAAAGGGGAATGGCCACAGACTGACAGGTACAAATTTTTATTTTGTTGATAATCAGGGAGGAAGATCATATTACCTTGGCAGATACTATTACAATTCTGGTAAAAGCAAAATAAACGGATTGTTCATTGAACTGTACAGCGATGTAAATGTTTTAACGCCGGGTTATTCGGAATTGCTTCTAGATAACCGGTATCATAAGTATGCAGGGTTGAAGGACTACTCATTTGCCAAGTATATTAACGGGGAAAATGTTCTGAGAACTGAGGGATTTCCGTATGATAAAACCGATGCTGAATATGTCAGCAAGTTTTCTGATTACAGGATTTTCAGGACAGGTGGGTTTAAGCATGTGCTTTATAAAAACGGGAATACTACTGTAATGATTTCAAGACCGGTACTTACTATAGGTGATATCATAATATCATTTGCATATCTTTTCGCCTTCATCCTTTTGTTTTCGAACATGATAATAATGATGATCCGAAGACCGAAACCCAGAAGGATGAATGTTTTCAATTTCAGACAAAAGCTGCAACTCTCCTACGTTGCCATACTTCTGTTCTCATTTATCCTGATCGGTATCGTCGTGGCATATATCACTATTGAGCAATATAATACAAAGCACTACGAAAATATTAAAGAAAAAATGAACTCTGTTTACCTCGAGCTCGACAACAGGCTTTCAACGGAAAAATACATATCGCCGGAGTGGAGAGGCGGCGGATATTCATCTCTCTACGAATTCCTTATAAAACTTTCAAATGTTTTTAACACCGACATTAATCTTTATAATACCAATGGTTTCCTCATTTCAACTTCAAGGCAGGAAATTTTTGACCGTGATCTTACAAGCCAGCGAATAAACAATATGGCTTACCTTAATCTCAAGCATCTGGCCAAAAGTGAATATTATCAAACAGAGAAGATTGGGAAACTTGAATATTTGTCTGCTTATATTCCTTTTTATAACAGTGATAATAAAGTTCTTGCTTATTTAAATCTTCCTTATTTTAGATTGCAAAGCGTACTTGCCAAGGAGATTTCAAACCTTATTGTGGCAGTTATTAATTTCACACTGTTGCTGATAATCATTACTATGAGTCTGGCTGTAATAATAAGCGATCGTCTGACTTCACCGCTTGCAATGCTCAGTAAGGGAATAGCGAATGTGGCAGTGGGAAAGAAAAGCGAGCATCTCACCTATGACGGGAAAGACGAGATCGGCGAACTTGTAAAGCAGTATAACAGGATGCTTGATGAGATCGAGGAGAGCACCTACAAGCTTGCCAATTCGGAAAGGGAATTTGCCTGGAGGGAGATGGCAAAACAGATTGCTCATGAGATAAAGAATCCGCTTACGCCGATGAAATTAAATGTGCAGCAGCTTTTAAAATCATGGAATGATAAGGTTGCGGGTTTTGACAAGATGCTTAACCGTTTTACAAAAAACCAGATCGAATATATTGATAATCTGTCATCAATCGCCTCTGCTTTTTCGGCATTTGCCAAGATGCCGGTGACCAATCCGGTTGAAGTCAACCTCCTCGAACAGGTAAGCATAAATCTCGAGCTCTTTAAAAATACGGAAAATGTTGATTTCAAAGTTCATTGGCCACATGAAAGCAAAATTATTATTTATGCTGATAAAGAACAACTTAACGGAGTCTTCTCAAATCTCATCAAGAACGGCATCCAGTCTGTACCGGCAGGACGACAGGGGCACATAACTTTAAATCTGGAGGTAAAGAGCGATAAAGTTGTTGTGTCCGTCTCGGATAACGGGTCGGGGATACCTGAAGGTCTGAGGAAGAATCTTTTCACGCCCAATTTTACAACTAAGTCATCGGGGATGGGACTGGGTTTATCAATAACCAGGAAATATATTGAAAGCGCCAACGGGAGGATCTGGTTTGAATCTGAGGTGAATAAAGGATCTGTATTCTATTTTGAGTTACCGGTTCTGTCAATAGTTGAGAAACCACGTATTTAAACAGCCTAGAGTAATTCTAACTTTTTTATTATTCCGAATGCAGTCACGCTTGGCGTGACGAAATGAGGAATCTCTGGTAGGAAGAACCCGAATATAATTATTTAACAATACTGTATTAATTATGCATGATTCCCGATACTCATATTTTATTATTCATTTTTTTCAACTTTAAGTACTCTAAACTCCAAACTCCAAACTTCTTTTTAAAATATTTGTCAATAGAAATATTCAATATAATAGTTATATTAGCGGTTCTGATACCTGAATGATGACCGTTAATTTTTTGCTCCATAGCAAAAGACTTATTTTTTGTCTGCTGATAATTGTGTTTAGCAGCAGTGTGTTGCTGTCTCAGAAAAATCTAACAGGGAACCTTAATCAACCCATGGCTCATATAATAAGCATACCTGCCAGTGACAGAGTCATTGTTGATGATGTAACAGGTTTTAGTGCAAGTAACCCCGATACCGTTTTAGTTATTCAGATGCAGGGTGTCGGGATAAACACACCAACCCTAGGTTATGGATTCATTCAAAGTGTCTTTGGGACACCTGGTTTACACGAATTCATGATTATTCAATCTGTAAATACAGGAACAAATGAAATAATCTTCCGGAATAACCTTCTAAATGCTTTTAATCCAATAGGCAATATTCAGGTAGTAAGAGTGCCATATTACAACAATGCAACTGTTACAGGAAAACTTTTTTGTAATCCATGGAACAGCACTTCAAAAAAAGGAGGTGTTCTGGCTCTTGTAATCGGAAGAACTCTGAAACTGAATGCAGATATTGACGTTTCAAATTCCGGATTTGCCGGAGGTAAGGATACAATTGGAGTTGGGAGGTGCGAGATGGTAGTTCCTACAACAACTCTTGACTATTATGCACGAAGTTCTACCAATGCCGGTTTCAAAGGTGAAGGTATCGCAATTCATGATGACTTTGGAACTCTTCTGGCGCCATTGCATATGAAAGGTCAGGGTCCGAATTTTACCAGTGGGGGAGGTGGCAATGGAAGATTTTCAGGAGGAGGTGGTGGAGCGAACCATGGGGCAGGCGGGATCGGCGGCTCTGAAGACAACATCTGTGCAGCACCACAATCCGGTGGTTACGGAGGCTTTAAATCAGAACAACTGACCCAACCCTTATTTGTAAACAGAATTTTTTTCGGAGGAGGTGGAGGTGCATCCACGTCACTAACAGGACTTTCACCTTCAGGTGGAAATGGAGGAGGAATAGTAATAATTGTATCTGATACCATAATTGGTAACGGTGGCAATATACTTGTAAACGGAGGCAGTGGAGGCACCGCTGTTCTTAATGGAGGTTCAGGCGGTGGTGGCGGTGGTGGCTCAATAGCACTCTCGTTGCGAAGCTATGGATCGTTACCCCTGTCCTTTTATGCTTTGGGGGGGAACGGAGGTGACAATCCCGGCGGTTTTGGAGAAGGTGCAGGAGGAGGTGGTGGATTTATTTATTTAAGTACTAATACAACAGGAAGTACTACCAGCTTTCTGAATGGTGGTCTTCCGGGAGATTATCCTTCCTCTTCTGCAACAGCAGGTGGAACAGGTGAACAAAGGGTAGGCTTTAAAGCAGTGTTGAATGGTTTCCTTTACAATTCAATTAGCTCTTCTGTTACAGGTAATCAGATCGATTCGGTCTGTTCTAATATCGTACCTCCTAAAATAAACGGGACTGTCCCTGTCGGAGGGAAACGCCCATATACTTATCTTTGGCAGAAAAGCTATGATCAGGCTACCTGGACAAATGTAGGTACTCCGGCTGATTCAATTACTTATACTCCCCCTACTACGCCTGAAATTGTAACAGTTTATTTTAGGAGAACTGTAACAGACAATTCTCCTACACCTCTGATAGATATAAGTAAATCAGTTAAAATTATTGTACAGCTTGCAATTACCGCCAACAATATCGGAAAAGATACTACCATATGCCATGGCCAGAATCCTCTTCCTATAGGCTCAATACCTCTTAATTCGACTCCTTCCAACGGTAATGGAATCTATAGGTATTTATGGCTTCAAAAGCCTACTAATCCGGGCATTTGGGACACTTCGACTGTGGCTACAGGGTCTGTAATCAATGGTAAAAATTACGATCCTCCTTCACTAACCCAGACAACATTCTACAAACGATTTGTTCAATCAGGTCGTTGTATTGATTATAGTCCCACAGTGACGATAACTGTACTTAATTCAATTACGGGTAACCTTATTTTTAGGTCAGACTCGGTGATCTGTGAAGGATTTGGTTTCACGCCTTTAGGGGCTTCGGGGCCGGGTCAGGGTGATGGCAGTAATTACGCATACCAATGGCAGGATAGCACAAATTCATCTGCATGGAATCCTGCAAGCGGATCTTATACTGGTCCGACATACACACCTGACACATCTAAATTTACTGCTCTGGTTCCAAAAAGGTTTTACAGAAGAATTGTATTATCAGGACCTCATAATGTTTGTAAAAGTACCAGCCAGCCCATAGACATGACCAGATATCCTAAAATAAAGAATAACCTGATAATTGCAAATCCTGCAGATTTGACTATTTGTTCGGGCAGCACACCTGTTGGTTTGCCAGGATCAAATCCCACGGACGGCGCAGGCGCTGGATCCTATTCTTTTATCTGGCAGCAGAGTGCAAACGGGAGTTCCTTTATTCCAGCTCTGGGAGTAAATAATTCGGCGACAGGTAATTATCAGCCTCCATCACTAACGGACAGTACATGGTACAGGAGGATTGTAAATTCAGGTGTTTATAAAACAGCAGTTGTTTGTACTAATACGAGCCCATCGGCAAGAATTAATGTTCATAAACCGATTTCAAATAATATCATATCAGTATCAGGAGGAGGAACCGATGAAACTATCTGCAATAACCAGCAGCCAGGGACATATCTGGGCACCATTGCCACTGGCGGAACAAATATTGCAGGAAGTTATGTTTATCAGTGGATGTACTCCCCTGATAAATCTGTTTTTACACCTGTTCCTATCGCAGGAACAGGAGTAAATTATTCGCCACTGCAACTTACAGCGACCACTTATTATCAAAGGCAGGTGACTTCCGGAGCCTGTGTTGCAAACAGCAATTCGATAACAGAAACAGTCCTTCCGCTGATAACCAACAATGTCATATCGGGCACGCCGAGAGTATGTTATACCATGGTGCCGGATCCGATCACCGGAGCGGCCCTTACAGGCGGATCGGGTACCTATAAATATTTCTGGTGGCAGAGCACTGATGGCGGCACAAACTGGGCTGCAGCTTCCGGAACAAATAGTTCTTTAACTTATCAGCCCCCGGCATTATTTGCACCAATTAAATATGAACGAACTGTAACATCGGGTCCAAATGATTGTTGCACAAATACTTCAAATGTTTTTGATATCGGAATTGACCCCTTGCCATCTAGCACGATTTATGCAGGTCCTCCTGCATCCATCCTGTCTATTTTAAGTAATTATCAGATGCAGGCTACCAAACCATTAACCGGGGAAACCGGGCTATGGAAGGTACTAAATGGAACAGGTATTTTATACGATTCAACAAGTTACAATACAATTGTAGATCATCTGGCGTCCAAAAGTGTCAATTCTTTTCTATGGACAGTAAGCAATGGCCTGTGCAAACTATCCGATACGGTCAATATTGAAATGTCGCCAATTAAAGAGCCGCAGGGTTTTTCACCAAATGGCGATACACATAATGATACATTTATTATTGAAGGTTTGAATCTGGTTGATAATGATGCTGATCTGATTATTGTTAATGGCGCCGGCACAGAAGTATTTAAAACTTCCAGCCGGAATAACCAGACATGGACTGATTGGAATGGAAAAAACGCAGCTGGATTTGATCTTCCTGAGGGAACTTATTATTATATGCTCAACATTACCTCAAAAAATCCAAAGGGCCCTCATTCCAAACTAAGTGGATTTATCGTTCTTAAAAGATACAAATGACAGGCTTATTAAGGATATATGGTGATTTGAGAAAGATGAATAACATAAAAGCGATTTTTTTATTTTCTATTTTATCGGCTTTTACCTGTGTACCGGGTCAGGCACAAACTGACAATACCGCTATCAGCCTTGGGTATCCGGTCTACAGCCAATACCTCCAAAACGGCCTGTTGATCAATCCGGCATATGCAGGATCACGCGGCGCACTGAGCACATTTATGTCATACAGGCTGCAATGGATAGGTATATCGGGTGCTCCGGTATTTCAGACTATCTCGCTTAATGCTCCGACGAAAAACGACAAGGTTGGTCTGGGTTTAATGGCCCAATTCATGCAGTTCGGAGTAACAAAATCGCAGAATATTTATGTCAGCTATGCTTACCGAATAAGCCTGGGAGTGGGGAAACTATCATTCGGACTGAAAGGGGGCTTTGACAGATCAAACACCAATTATACAGGATTAGTAACAACCAATCTGGGGGATCCGGTGTTTACAGCAAATGATAAACCATATTTTCTTCCCAATTTTGGAGCAGGGATTTACTACTACAGCGATAAATTATTTGCAGGAGCTTCTATTCCGGATTTTCTGAATTATCAAAAAAATATTTCGACAGGTTCCGTTGAGGCGCATCACAGTGTTAATAAATATGATGTTGTTTTTTCCGCCGGGGGCATGATCAAATTTTCAGACGCATTCAAATTCAAGCCTTCGGTGATGATTGATTATTCTCTCGACAAGACTAAAAAACTTACCCAGTTTGATATAAACGGCAATTTTATTCTCGGAGATTTGGTCTGGGTGGGAGGTTCGTGGAGAACATCAGAACAGGTTGCTGTAGGTATTCTTCAGGTTCAGCTTAATCCCCAGCTTATGATCGGCTTCTCCTACGACAATCCGGTTGGCGTTGGACGTATGAGCAACTTTACTAATGGATCGAGTGAGTTTATTGTACGTTATGAATTCGGTTATAAAGTGAGTGCAGCTAATCCAAGGTACTTTTAACAATGGGGAAGAGAATCTTATATATTATAATCATAGTACTGATTTCAGCGTTCTCTTCATCGAAGATAAATGCTCAGCAACCGTCTATATACGAGATTAAAAGAATGCCATTTAATATAAACGGATTCAATAATATCTCCCCGGTAATAGTCAAAGACGGAATCATATTCTGTTCCGACAGGCGATTCAGTGTCTTTCAGGATCGTACCTCTTTTGATGGCCGACGGCTATATAATATTTATATGGCAGTAAGGAAAGACACTTCCGGGTTCAGCAAACCAATTGAGCTAAACAGCGAACGAAGCAATAAATTTAATAACGGTCCACTATGCCTTGAGCCTGATGGCACAACAGTCTATTTTACAAGCGAAGTTGAGACAGGGAAAATGGCAGATAATAAAAAATTCAAAAATCACAGCGGGATATTTATTGCTGAACTTAAGGGCCTCGATCTCGTGTCGGTCCGCCCGTTTAAATATAATGATCCTCAATACGATGTTGGGCAGCCTTCTATAAGCAAGGATGGGAAATATATTTTTTTTGCATCGGATATGCCGGGAGGCAAAGGAGGATCTGATCTTTATTACTGTGAATTGATTAATGGTGAATGGTCCGCACCGGTCAACCTGGGGACGAAAGTGAATTCTTCCGCCACAGAAAACTACCCGTATATTCATCCCTCTGGCAGATTATATTTTACATCAGACAGACCAGGTGGCTTCGGGAAACTTGACGTTTATTACACCTACTTAACCAATGGTGCATGGGAAGACCCTGTATTGCTTCCCGAACCAATCAACTCTGCATCTGATGATTTTGCTTTTGTTGCAGAACCAGATCTTCAGAAAGGTTATTTTTCTTCGGACCGTGGCAGGGAAGATGATATCTACCAGTTCACTTCCACGATCATAAGGAAAGCATCATGCGACACACTGGAGGAGAATAATTACTGCTACCGGTTCTTTGAAGAGAATGCAATGAAACATGATACTATGCCCTTCAGGTATGAGTGGAGATTTGGCGACGGGAAGAAAGGTACCGGTAAGGTCGTTGAACATTGTTTTGCCGGTCCCGGAACATATACCGTACAACTTGATGTGGTGAACCTTATCACAAAGGAGGTCACATACAATGAAAAATCTGAGACCATCGTAGTTACTGATATTGAGCAGCCTTATATTTCTGCGCCAGACAGGATCAGCACAAATCAGAATATAAGTATGAACGCCGATAGTACGAATCTTCCCGGGTGGAAGATATCGAGATACTACTGGAACTTTGGGGATGAGACAGTGGCTGTGGGGAAAGAAGTTCCCAAGAGTTATTTGAAATCCGGCACGTACAATATCCAGCTTATCGTGACTGCTGAACCTGAACCGGGAGCAAAATCAAGGGAAGCGTGTATTTCGAAAAATATTATTGTTTTCCCTAAACCTTGATATTGAAATTAACTAATTTTGATCTTAATGAAATTTAAAAAATCAATATATAAAACTCTCCTTCTGATATTATTGCTAGGGTTTCCGGTGTTTTTCAGATTGACCGGGCAACCTGTCCCGGGTAAAGACGAAAACATCCCATTCCTGGTGACCTTTGGGAAAGATGGCAAGACATCGTGGGGTGACAATTGCTTTTTCTCGGTATTTTTCTTCAGTATTCCAAAAGATTATACCCGGCCTTTTTTTATCAGGGTTTTTGACCCCGATTGCGGAGGTGAATATGATGAAATACAGGGGGATTTTGACACCAAAACGAAGTTTTCTGTTTATGGCGGCAAAGGTGTGGATCCTGAAAAAAATGAAGAATCCAGAGGACTGTTGAAAGGATTAAATTATAAGTCGGGAAACCTGCTGCAATCCAAGATTTTTGGAAACGATCCGCAGTATGATAACAACTACTATACTTTTGGCCCCTTTAACCCTTCAGAGGGTGATTTCAATGCTAAATGGAACAGTAACATGTTCAAAATCGTTTGTGAAGGAATTAGCGGCGACGACGGAAATCTTTACAGGTATTTTCTAAGCAGCGAAAAAGACAATAACATACCTATTGAAGGAGCTAATGCTTTTACCTATGCCTATCATTTCAGAATGTGGAATGATTTTAAGAGCGTTTCTCATATATATCCTTATATTGACACAGGTATTGTGTATATCAGGCAGAGCAACTTTGACTGGGATGATGACGGAACTATTCTTGTAGTTTCAAGATACAAACAAGGTATATCGGTTCCAATATCAGATGAGGATAACTGGGTCAAATCAAATATTCCTATTGAACCACAGGAAGTAGGGTCTTCCCTTGACTTTCAGTTTCATAAAAGACAGGATTTTCTGGTAAAAAATAATAATGTGGTGATTGAACTTGAAAACCAGCGGGGAGATGCCGTGAAGTTCTTCAGTTCACCTATAGGAGGTGTGCCGATTTACCAGGCAAAAGTAGGTTATGATAAAGTTAAGCCAAAGAAATAAGTTAAGCCCGAAATGAGATTTAAAATCAATCCTAAAACACTGATCAGTACCATTGGGTCCTTTTTTTTATTCTCATTATTATCAAGCGGACAGACATACAGTTTCATTAATTATGGAGCTGAAAGAAACATCCCCAGCGGTTATGTTTATACTCTTAACCAGTCGAAAGATGGATTTCTCTGGGTCGGAACCGACAAAGGGCTTTATCGTTTCGACGGGTATAATTTTTTCCAGGTACAATATCCCGATTCCACAGGAGGATATCCCACAAAATGCCTGAAAGATAAACAGGGAACATTATGGTTCGGTTGCAGCGACGGGGCAGTTTTATGTCAGAAACAGAACAGATTGATATCGGTACCTCTTTCAAATTCAAAAAGTATAAGTGAACTTATTGAAGGCCCCGACGGACTGATTTATGTAATCCCGCAGGGGAAAACGGTTTATTCGATAAACCCGTTAAACCCTGAAGAGGTGCATCAGTATGCTGTTTCGGTTGAGCCTGCTTTGCTCTCAGCTGAGTTTACAAAAACAGGTTATTTACTATTAGGCACCCAGGAAAATCTCATGCTTTGCAGACTTGGAAAAGATTCAGTTTCTGTTATCAAAGTCATTGCAGGATCGGATTCTTATGGTGTTACTTCCATACATAAGATTGATGATGGATCACGTTTCGTAATTGGGACCGATGATTACGGTTTATTCCAATTGAAAATGTCCGAGAAGAAGGAAGAACTTACCCGCCTTCCTGATCATCCGGAATTCAATTCCATTAAAGTCCAGTCAATTATAAAAGGTTCGGATGGGTATTTTTGGGTTTCCACGTCAGGCTCCGGTGTGATCCAGTTTGATCTGAATGAAAACTATGAAAAGGTAATATCTGTAAGATCCTATGATGTTAACTCAGGATTGGCGGGAAATGATGTTAAAACAGTTTTCGAGGATATAGAAGGGAATTACTGGTTCGGATTATTCGGAGAAGGAATTTCCATGCTGGCATCTTCAGCGATAAGTTATTATTCTCCGGGTAAGAATTCCCAGGAGAATGATATTCTTTACATTAAGAAATTTGATAACAATTATCTTCTTGGCACTCCGACAGGTTTCCATATTTTTGATACTTATTCAGGCAAGTCTCTAAGCTTCACTGAGCTTACCTCTAAAGTTGAACATTCTGAGATTAAATCCTTTTATCTTGACTCTGAGAAGAACCTGTGGATCGGGACAGGAGGCAAAGGCTTGTTTTTGAGGAATAGCAAAGGATCGGTCAGGCAGTTTTACAGGTCTGGTGATACCGGTGAGGATGATATCAAGGATATTGAAATGGATGCAAGAAATATCTGGCTCGCTACAACCAATGGCGTTATCGTTCTGGATAAGAAGGGAATCCTGCAGAAGAAATTTGACATAAATAACGGGCTTCCTCATAACAGTATTAATAAAATATTGCTTACTCCTGACGGACTAAGTTATATTGGCACAGAGAGTGATAAGCTGTATAAGATTGATCGTGATTTCAATGTCATGGCAGGAAAAGCCACCATGGCAGGAAGCACAAGGAACAGGATACTCTCTTTCACCCAGACTAAAAACGGAGCAGTATGGGCAGCAACTGAAGGCAACGGTATTTTCAGATTTCTAAGAGACTCGGTTTCTTCTGTATCCAGAACTAACGATCTGTTGTCGAATTACTGTTACAGTATTCTTGCGGATCAGGAAAATAATATATGGATCGGCCATGACAAAGGATTTTCAAGATTCAATTCCACTACCAGTACTGTAAGAACTTATGGGACAGAATTTGCAAAAAACGGGAGATGCAACACCAATGGAATGTACGAATCGTCCGACCAGAAAATTTTTATCGGAACTACTGACGGGTTGTTAATCTATGACAGGTTGAAAGACAGGAAGAATTCAATCGGCTCATTCACTAACATAAATACTATAGAGATAAATGATAAAGTATATCCTTATCAGACTTCATTTGTACTGCCCTATAAAAAATATACAATTAAAGTCTCTTATTCAGGCATTAATTTCAGCTCCCCTGATAAAGTTTATTACAGCAGCTATCTGGAAAACTTTGATCTTAACTGGCGTAATATGACCACTTCCAGGGAAGCAATGTACAACCTGGGCGATGGTAAATACAAATTCAGCCTGATATCAGTTAATGAAGACGGCTTCTCTCGGGGAACTCCTGTTTCATTCGATATTTTGATTAAAAAACCATTTTACAGGACCTGGTGGGCTATCCTTCTTGAACTGGCAGTTTCAATTGTTATCGTAGTTCTTATAATAAGGCAAAGAGACAAATCGCAAAAGAAGATCCAGGAATACCTTGAAAAAGAACTTGCTGCCAGAACCAGTGTTGTGATGAAACAGAAGGGCGAAATCGAACTTCAGAACATTGAGATAACCGACAGCATTAACTATGCCAAGCGGATTCAAACTAGTATTTTGCCCGATATAAACAAGCTGAAGGATACTTTTAAAGATGCATTTATACTTTTCCACCCCAGGGATATTGTGAGCGGTGATTTTTACTGGTTCGATAAACTTGAAGAAGACAGATTTATTTTGGTTTGTGCCGATTCTACAGGACATGGAGTGCCTGGTGCATTTATGTCAATGATTGGCTCAACCCTCCTTCAGGATATTGTAACCAGGAAGAAAATCTGCAAGCCATCAGAAATATTGAGCCTTCTTGATAAGCAGATATTCTCTACCCTTAACCAGAATGTGGAACTGGGTGTTTCAAATGATGGTATGGATATGGTGGTATGTGAGTTCAGTCTTTCAACACGGCATATCAGGTTCGCCTCAGCTATGCGACCTGTTATTCTTGTGCTTGACGGTGAATCGTTTTATATTAAGGGAAACAGGTCGTCTGTGGGCGGTGAATCGGTGATTGAGAAATTTTTCGATGACCAGGAGTACTATCTTAAAGAAGGAGATACAGTATACCTTTTCTCTGACGGACTGCCCGACCAGTTTGGAGGTCCTGATGGAAAGAAGCTTAAAATAGCAAGATTAAAGCGAATGATCGAGCAGATTTCAAAACTGCCTATGGACGAACAAAAGGAGGCAATGTCGAAATTCTACTTCGACTGGAAAGGAACCTATGATCAGGTTGATGATGTTCTTTTGATGGGAGTAAAAGTCTGAGAAGGCTTTTATTTATAAGTTTTATTTACGGAAAGTACAATCTCATTAGTGGATGCAACATTGCTAACATTCAATGCCCTGTCTTCAATATAAAAGTCATACCTGATTGTATCTGCCGGAGAATAGAAGAGATAAAGGAAAGTTACTGATATTGTTCCTTTTAATATTTTATTCTGCCCTAACTTTTCCAGATATGGTATTCTGTATGCTGAAGGTTTTAACGGGTCATTGTCCGGAGCCTGCACCATAATTCCACCAACTTTCCTGTAAAGGGTGAAAAACAAATCTGTGGAATCTGTCTGAGACGCGCTAGGAGCATCCAGACCCAAATCGCCGTCGCCGTCTTCAAAATGAAATTTTAGTCTTCCCCCTTTTGAAGTATTACCCAGGATATCGGTAGTATCAAAAATAGTGAAACTGGTATATTCAATATGCGGAACCGCAGATAATTGCTCCACCTTATGACATGAACCCAGAATAAACAGGCTGACAATAATTAAAGGCAGGTATTTTATTTCTCTCATGGTTTTCAAGTCAATATTGTTTTATGAACAAAAACCACACCAAATATGATCATTTTTTTCTGAAAAATATCCTAATCGGAACGCCAGTAAATTCAAATTTCTCCCTCATTCTGTTTTCGAGATACCTTTTATAAGGGTCTTTCAGGTATTGCGGTAGATTGCAAAAGAATGCAAATGCCGGAGTGTAGATCGGAAGCTGCGTTACATATTTGATCTTGACATACTTCCCTTTAAGAGAAGGAGGAGGATTGTTTTTTATAATCTGTAGCATCACTTCATTTAATTCGGAGGTGCTTATTTTTCTGTTCCTGTTCTGGTTTACCTGCTCAATCAGTTCAAGCACTTTATGAATCCTCTGTTTATTTATCGCGGAAATAAATAAGATAGGATAATCAGTGAACGGGGCTGTTTTTTCCTTTATATCATTTTCAAAAAGGATAGTTGTTTTACTGTCTTTTTCAATGAGGTCCCATTTATTTACCAGAATTATCATGCCTTTATTATTCTTTTGAATCAGCGACATGATATTCAGATCCTGAGCCTCTATTCCTCTTGTTGCGTCAATAAGAAGAAGACAGATATCTGAATTTTCAATTGTCTTTACGGCCCTCATAACAGAATAAAATTCAATATCCTCACTCACCTTTCCCTTTTTACGCAGCCCGGCAGTATCAACGAGGAGAAAATCGTGCTGAAATTTGTTATATCTGGTATATATTGAATCACGGGTAGTTCCGGCGACAGGAGTTACAATATTCCTTTCTTCCCCCAGGAGCGAATTTACAAGGGATGATTTTCCTACATTGGGTCGGCCGACGATTGCAATTCTTGGCAGGTCGGGGCTGACCTGAGGTTCTTCCATGGGCAGGTTCTTTACAACCTCATCGAGCAGTTCGCCTGTTCCGCTGCCGTTCATAGAACTTAGAGGAAAATAATCTCCAAGACCCAGGTTATAGAACTCATTGGCATCGAGTAGCCTTTCTCCATTATCAACCTTATTTACGACAAGCAGTATTTTCTTGTCAACTCGTCTAAGCATTGAAGCTACCGATGAATCAAGTTCATGAATGCCACATGTTACATCGACCATAAAAAGTATCAGATCAGATTCTTCAATGGCAAGTAAAACCTGTTTGTTTATCTCCTCCTCAAATATGTCATCAGAATTCTGAACATAACCACCGGTATCGATCACAGAAAAATCGATCCCATTCCAGTGTGAAACTCCGTAGTTGCGGTCGCGGGTAACTCCGCTTACTTCATCAACTATGGCTTCCCTTGAATCGGTCAGCCTGTTGAAAAGTGTCGATTTCCCAACATTCGGTCTTCCTACTATTGCAACTATTCTGCTCATAAATTATAAAATAAATATATTCTATTGATAGCCAAATCGCTTAAGCGTCAAAGGTTTATCTCTCCAGTCTTTGGTTACCTTTACATATAATTCCAGGAAGACCTTCTTCCTGAAAAAGTCTTCCATATCATACCTGGCTTCAGTGCCTACTCTTTTCAGCATTGACCCTTTATGTCCGATTATTATTCCTTTCTGGCTGTCATGTGTGACATGAATCAGGGCCCGTATCTTAAGAATGTCCTTTTGATCATTAAAGCTTTCGATCTCTATCTCAACAGAATAGGGGATCTCTTTTTTATAATTAATAAGGATTTTTTCCCGAATGATCTCCGAGGCAAAAAAACGTTCATATTTATCGGTCAGCTGATCTTTTGGGAAATAAGGAGGACTCTCAGGCAACTTTGCCAAAACTGCATTAAGCAGAGATTCGAGGTTAAAGTTTTTAAGTGCCGAAATCGGTATAATTGGTGACCCGGGAAAAGCCAGGTGCCATGATCCGACAATTTTTTCCAGCTCATCCTGGTTTGTAAGGTCAACCTTATTTACCGCAACAATTACCGGTATTCCTGATTCCCTAATCTTATCAATATACTCGCCTTCATTGGCAGTGCGCTCCGTAACATCGGTTACATATAGAATCATGTCTGCATCAGTGAGGGCAGAATTGACATAATTCATCATGGTCTCCTGAAGCTTATACTGAGGTCTGAGTATGCCTGGTGTATCAGAATAGACGATCTGAAAATCTTCCCCATTAACAATCCCCATTATGCGGTGACGGGTAGTCTGAGCTTTGGCTGTTATAATAGAAAGTTTTTCACCTACCAACGCGTTCATAATTGTAGACTTCCCTACATTGGGATTCCCCAGTATATTTACGAAACCTGATCTGTGAATCATTGTTAATGATTAAAAAATTCCCCGCTTAAGCATGGTTATCTCCTTGTCGTTGAGGTACCTCCATTTTCCCCGCTGCACATTCTTTTTGGTAAGCCCAGCAAAATACACCCGGTCAAGCTTTTTTACTTTATAGTCGAGTGTTTCAAACATCCTGCGGATTACCCTGTTTTGACCTGAGTGAAGTTCTATTCCAATCTGGCTTTTATCTTCAGGATCAGCATATGACACTGCATCGGCAACGACCGTTGTACCATCAAGCTCTATTCCCTCGGTCAGCCTGAAAAGATCGTTTTTGGTCACAGGCCTGTCGAGAAATACATGGTATATTTTTCTTCTTTTGTACTTCGGATGAGTTAGTTTTCCTGCAAGATCACCATCATTTGTCAGTAGAAGGACTCCTGTTGTGGCCTTGTCGAGACGGCCTACAGGATAGACTCTTTCAGGGCAGGTGTCTCCTATAAGCTCAAGAACTGTATGTTCAGCATGCGGATCTTCAACAGTTGTAACATAATCTTTTGGCTTATTCATAAGTATATAAACCTTCTTTTCAGCCGATAGTCTTTTATTTCTGAATCTGACATCATCATTATTGCTGACCTTGACCCCCATATCCGTTACAATATGTCCATTTACCGATATCAGGCCGTTTTTTATATGTTCGTCAGCCTCTCTCCGTGAACAGACACCACTGTTGGCAATAAACCTGTTAAGCCTGATTATTGTAATTTCTTTTTTATGGCTCTCTGACCCTGGTTTTTCTGATCTGATGGCAGGCTTTACTGCCGGTTTGAGTCTTCTTGCTTTGCTTGCATCAGGTTTCTTATATTTTCTAAAGGGCCTTCCTGCAGCTTCTCGCTTCTCCATATCAATTAATTATCAGGGTGCAAAGGTACAATTATTTGGTGATATTATGATTTGATGATTTTTTTGCACCTTTGTAAGTCTGAAAACCTAATCGTTATGGCACTTATAAAATCTATTTCCGGTATCCGGGGAACAATTGGTGGTAAACCCGGAGAAAGCTTATCTCCTGTTGATATTGTGAAATTTGCAGCATCCTACGGGACATGGATACAGTTAAGACATAAAAAGAGCGGATTAAAAGTAATTGTCGGAAGGGATGCTCGTAAATCGGGTGGCATGGTAAATATCCTGGTAATCACTACACTTCGAAGCCTGGGAATCAGTGTTGTTGATCTTGGAATGGCGACAACACCGACTGTGGAGCTTGCAGTCACGGGAACACATGCTGATGGTGGAATTATTATTACTGCAAGCCATAACCCTGCAGAATGGAATGCGCTGAAACTTCTTAATGAGAACGGAGAGTTTCTCTCTGCCCTTGATGGCATGGAAGTACTTGAAATTGCTGCAAAAGAAGATTTTAATTTTATTTCGAACGACTTTACCGGATCCATTGAGCTTGACGAAACCTGGGCAAAGAAGCATATTGATCTGATTCTGGCTTTAAATCTTGTTGATATAAGTGCAATTAAAGGTGCCGGTCTAACAGTGGCCATTGATTGCGTAAACTCAGTCGGTGGAATAATTCTGCCACAATTGCTAAAGTCTTTAGGCGTTAAAAAAGTTCTTGAACTGAATACAATTCCTGACGGTAATTTTGCACATAACCCTGAACCGATTCCAGAAAACCTTAAAAGCATTTCAGAGTTTGTTGTTAAAGGAAAGGCCGATCTTGGTTTTGTAGTTGACCCTGATGTTGATCGTCTTGCTATTGTTTGTGAAGATGGAACTATGTTTGGAGAGGAATATACTCTTGTTTCAGTTTCAGACTATGTTCTTAAAAACACACCTGGAAATACAGTATCAAATCTCTCTTCAACAAAGGCTTTGAGCGATATAACTTTAGGCTATGGCTGCAAACATTTTTCCGCTTCTGTAGGTGAGGTTAATGTTGTTGAGGAGATGAAAAAAAGTGATGCAATTATTGGCGGGGAAGGTAACGGGGGAGTTATTTATCCCGAACTTCATTATGGTCGTGATGCCCTTGTTGGAATGGCCCTTTTCCTGTCGCATCTGGCGAAAAGCAAAATGAAATGCTCAGCTTTGAGAAAATTATATCCACACTATGTAATTGCCAAGAAAAAGCTTGCACTAGATTCTGCTGCAGACTTCAAAAAGATCACCGATGCAGTAAAGGATCATTTCAAAGGTCAATTGACTGATGAAAGAGACGGTTTATGGATCGGATATACGAACGGATGGGTTCAGATAAGGAAATCGAATACAGAACCAATAATGAGAATCTATGCAGAGGGACGAACTGAGCAGGAAGCGGATGAACTTGCAAATACAGTAATAGGAATTGCGAAAAGGAGTTAAATATTTCTTCAGATTAAGCCATATTCATAAGCCTGCATTGCTGTTATATGGCTGTTAATCCTTATAAGTATTTATGTTAAAAATTGTTAATGACTAAACGGGGAGAACCCTTTTTAATACATTAGCAACAGTTTTTAGAATTCACTAATTATTTTTTAATGAAAAGAACACTCATTATCACAGGCATCATAGCTGTACTTGCAATTATAATTCTGATTGTTTTCAGCAAGGTGACCTCTAAGAAAGAAATTGCAAACCTTTATGCCGAATCTAAAAAGGGTCAGTTTGATATAATTGTCACTACAACAGGTGAATTACAGGCAAAGAAGTCGACTGACATAATTGGTCCTGAGTTTACTCAAAGCAGGAATATAAGGGCAATGGATATAAAGATAACAGATATGGTGCCTGAAGGTACCGAGGTCAAGGGAGGAGATTATGTTGCTACACTCGACAGAACTTCATTTGACAACAGCCTGAAGGATGAGTTGGAAAAACTCACGACCTATGAAACCAATCTCGAAATGAAAATCCTTGATACTGCAGTTACTCTCAGCAACTTAAGGGATAATATAAAAAACCTCAGGTTTTCGGTTGAAGAGGCTGCAATAGCCCTTCAGCAATCTAAATTTGAACCTCCTACAACTATCCGTCAGGCGGAAATTTCACTCGATAAGGCAAATCGTTCACTCGATCAGGCAATCAGAGGTTATTCACTGAGAGTGGAACAGGCAAAGTCAGATATGCACACGAATCAGACAAACCTCTCAGAACAACGCACAAGGGTCGGCGATCTGCAGGTAGTATTATCTAAATTTATTATTACTGCTCCCTCTTCTGGTATGATAATTTATAAACGCGACAGGATGGGTTCAAAAAGGAAAGTCGGATCTTCAATCAGTCCGTGGGATAATGTTGTGGCTACCCTTCCTGACATGTCATCAATGATTTCCAAGACTTATGTTAATGAAATAGATGTTAGCAAAGTCAAAGCAGGGCAGCATGTCGAAATTGTTGTTGACGCATTTCCTGAAAAATCATATACGGGAACAGTGACCAGTGTTGCCAATATAGGGGAACAGTTGCCGAACGCCGATGCAAAAGTGTTTGAAGTGGTAATTGAAGTGGATGGTTCCGATCCGATTTTAAGACCTTCTATGACCACAGGTAATAAGATTATAACTAAAACAATCAGCGACATTACATTTATCCCTCTTGAGAGTGTTCAGACAGGAGTAGACAGCATACCTTTTGTTTATCTTAAAAACGGGACAAGGCAAGTTGTCGTTCTCGGAGAATCAAATGAGAACAATGTTGTTATTGAGCAAGGTTTGAAGCCAGGGGTCCAGGTCTATTTAAATACCCCTGAAAAACCCGAAAACTATAAACTGGTAGGACAGGAATTAATCTCGGTTATCAAAGAACGCGAGAAAGCAAAGAAAGAAGAAGAATTAAAGATCAGGCAGGAAGCTGAAAAAGCCAAAGAAGAAGCGGGTCCGGCATTGGGCCGTGGCGGGATGCCTGACATCACTCCCTAAATGATGAAACGATTTCAGAATATGAGAGGTAACCAGGCGCCCGGAAAGCAGGTAAACCAGGAAGATACCTCCTCTAGGAGAATAATGGTCAGACAATCGGGTCAGGCAGGTCAGCCAAAAAATGGACAGGTTCCGATACAATCATCAATAAAAAACTAATTACCAAAACAGGAACAAAATGTTCAAATTTATATTAAGATATTTCCACGATATAGAAATTGCAGTCGAATCCATTGTCTCGAACAAGCTGAAATCGATGCTGACGGCTCTCGGAATAATATTTGGAGTTGCTGCAGTTATTGCCATGCTGGCAATTGGCAAAGGCGCTAAACAGGAAATAATGGAACAGATGAAGATGGTGGGAGTAAATAATATCCTTATCAATCCTGTGATTCCCGATAAGACTACTTCTACAACAGAAGGGGAGAAACAACAAAAGAAATTTTCACGTGGGCTCAATCTGCTTGATGTTGAAGCTATTAAACAAACACTCCCATCCGTCAAAAGAATAAGTCCTGAGATTTCTTTTAACTCCACGGCGATGCTAAACGGGGCAAAATATACTGCTAAGCTAGTCGGAGTATCGAATGATTATTTCTACCTGTACAATCTGCCACTTGTGGGAGGTGCATTTTTTAACTCTTTTCAGGAAGAGAACGGAATCCAGGTTTGTATTATAGGTGCAAATATAAGAGCAAAATTTTTTAGCAAAATTGATCCTCTTGGGCAGTATATCAAGTTTAATGGTATCTGGCTGAAGGTAATTGGAGTTCTTCAAAAGACCAATGTCAGCCTTACAGGATTTGAAGAAAAAGGAGTTAATGTTTACAACGATAACATATATATTCCGATCCAGACCATGCTTTTAAGATACCAGAACAGGGCTCTATTGAATACAAAACTGGTATCTGAGGCAACCTCGATGCAGTTTTTCGGAGGTGGTGGAGGACCAGGTGGGGGCATGTCGAGAGTTGTAGTAAGCAGCTCCGATGCATCGAGCGATACTGAAACGAATTACAACCAGCTCGACCGGATAGTTGTCCAGGTGAATGAGACTGAACAGCTTCAGCCAACAACTGAAATACTCAGCCGTATGCTTACCAGAAGACATACAGGTGTAAAAGATTTCGAAATAACTGTACCCGAATTACTGTTAAAGCAGCAGCAGAGAACAAAAGACATCTTTAATATTGTTCTGGGAGCCATAGCCAGTATTTCACTCATTGTAGGCGGAATTGGAATCATGAACATAATGTTTGCTTCAGTTATGGAAAGAATAAAAGAGATTGGTACCAGGATGGCAATCGGAGCCAAGAAAATGGATATTGTCGTCCAGTTTCTGGCAGAAGCAGTTCTGATAAGCGTTTCCGGCGGTTTTATCGGCGTGTTCTTCGGAGTAATTATGGCAAAACTGATTGAACAACTGGCAGGAATTATGACAATTGTCTCATTCTTCTCCGTATTTATTGCCTTTGGTGTTTCTGCAGCAGTTGGAGTAATATTCGGTTACTCACCAGCCAAGCGAGCCTCGGAAAAAGACCCCATCGAATCATTAAGATATGAATAACCCCTTCTGTTTTTCCAGTCCGGAATCTTCCTCCAGGGGGGCAGGGAAAATGGAATAAATTATTAAAATATATAAATGAAGAAGATAGTTGTATTTTCATTGATAGTAATGTTTATTTTTTTCTCAAAGGAAGTATTAGCACAGGAGGTAAAAAAGCTGACTTTCGAGGAGGTCATAAAACTTTCGGAGGAACAGTCTCCCAACGCTTTGATCGCAAAACACAGGTTCCGTACCAGCTACTGGGAATACAGATCATACCAGGCACAGTATCTTCCATCACTTACGCTCACAGGCATTACCCCTGATTTCAACAATGGTCTCACAAAAGTCTACGATTCGGGGTCCGATCAGTATATCTATACGTCAAAAAATACAATAAGTACAATGGGAACCCTTTCTCTTTCCCAGAACATCGGTCCAACAGGTACAGTAATAGCATTGAGCTCGGATCTGACTCTTTATAAAGACATTGCGTTAAAGCTTCCTGTGAACTATATTTCCGATCCTGCCTATATTCGTATTACTCAGCCTATAAGACAATATAATACCCTTAAATGGCAAAAGAAGATAGAGCCGGTGAAATATAATGCTGCCCGGAAAACATATCTTTCAAATATTGAAGGTGTTCATATGAATGCAGTGATGAATTTCTTTTCCCTCGCCCTGGCACAAATAAACAAGCAGATATCAGAAATGAACTATTCCAATGCAGATACTCTGTACAGGATAGCAAAAGGCAGATACCAGCTGGGAACCATTGCAGAAGACGAGCTACTGGAGATGCAGCTTTCGTGGCTTAATGCGGAGACAGCCAGAAAACAGGCAGATATGAATTTGCGTGATAAAGAAATCAGGCTACGCTCATTTCTCGGCTACAATGAAAATGTCAGGCTTGAATTGATTCTTCCTGATAATATTCCCGAATTACAAGTTGATATGAAGGAAGTACTTGACCTGGCTCTCCAAAATAACCCTGATATTCTAAACCAGCAGATCAATGTTCTTAATGCCCAGAGCAATGAGGCCCAGGCAAGAGCATCAAAAGGACTTAATGCAAGCATTTCCGCATCTCTCGGGTATTCACAGCAGGCACTTGATGTCAATGCTGCCTATAATCATCTTAGCAACTCGCAGCTGGTAAGCATGCAATTCACTTTGCCAATACTTGACTGGGGTCTGGGCAAAGGCAGATACCAGATGGCAAAATCGAGTCTCGAGCTGGCACAGGTCCAGGCAAACCAGGCACTGGTGGATTTTCAGCAGAATCTTTTTCTCGATGTAGAACAATTTAACCTCCAGAAGTACCAGGTTGAAATAGCAGCAAAATCTGATACAGTTGCAATGAAGAGATATGAAGTGACTAAACAGCGTTTTCTAATTGGCAAGATTGCAGTCCTCGATCTAAATGATGCTGACAGCAGAAAGGACCAGAATAAAAGAGCTTATGTCCAGGCTTTGCAGGATTACTGGAACTTTTTCTTTAATATCAGGAGTCTCACTCTTTTCGATTTCAT
Organism: Bacteroidales bacterium; assembly: GCA_003157015.1. Lineage (GTDB taxonomy): Bacteria > Bacteroidota > Bacteroidia > Bacteroidales > VadinHA17 > LD21. Next base: position 19,839 of record PMIJ01000062.1, on the reverse strand, counting down.
CAAGAGAAAGCCTCTTGAGACTGATTATGATAAACTGGTTCAATGATTGACACTGCAATCCCTTTTCCAGGTATGTAAGTGGGGCAATTTTTGACCATAATTGCTCTTAAGTCGTGAGATTGCCTCGTCTCCGCCAACAGGCGGATCCTCGCAATGACCTGGAACTTTTTTTTACTTTAGTTTTCAACCTAAGCGGAATATCATTACTTACACAGTCATTGCGAGCGAAGCGAAGCAATCTTAATCTCCCATCCTGAATTAAGTTAAGATTTTAGGCCGTTAATGAGATACTGCTAATCGGCAGAAGTTATATGCTCCCATAACAGTTTCGCTGACTGGACAATTATTTTCCATTATTTCACCTGATTAATAAATGATTGTTTTTATAAAATTTTAATATCTTTGCGCCTCAATCGAAGAAGAATATTGAAATAATCATAGCTAATCCCAAAAGAATAGACAAATGCAGAATAAAGCAGCTATTATCGTTCTGGCAATTGCATTAGGGCTGGTATCTATTTATCAGCTTTCATTTACTGTCGCAACTTATAAGGTAAAGAAAGAAGCAAGAGCTTATGCAAACGGAGACCTGGTAAAAGAGACCCAATTCCTCGATTCCGTATCCGCTTTGCCAAAAGAAAAATGGAGTTTCCTTGGAAACACATTTAAAGAGTGTCAGAAGAAAGAGTTGAACCTTGGTCTCGACCTGAAAGGCGGGATGAACGTAATTCTCGAAGTATCAGTTGAAGATGTTTTAAAAGCTCTTTCAAACTATAACCCTGATAAAACCTTCAACGCAGCCCTTGCCCGTGCTAAAGAGCTTCAGAAATCTAGCCAGTCAGATTATCTGACCTTGTTCGGAAAGGCTTTTCAGGAGATTGATCCCAATGCAAAACTTGCTTCTGTGTTTGGCACAGTTGAGCTAAAAGATAAGATCAATTTTAACTCCACAAACGATCAGGTCTTAAAAGTTCTCGACAGTGAAGTCACTGTAGCTATTACAAATGCATTTAATATTCTTCGTACCAGGATTGACCGTTTCGGAGTTGTGCAGCCTAATATAACACAGCTTGCAACCAAAGGACAAATACTTATCCAGCTTCCGGGAGCAAATAATCCAAAACGTGTTCGCGAGCTTTTACAGGGAACAGCCAACCTTGAATTCTGGGAGACGTATGAAAACAGCGAGATAATTGGTTATCTTTCAAGGGCTAATAATCTTTTAAAAGAAATTCAGGCTAATAAGGAGAAAGAAAATACTGAGAAAGCTAATGTAAAGACAAAGGAACCAACACAAAAAGGAGCAGTATCAGACACTTCGAAAAAGGCCCAGTCACTCCTTGACCTTATAAATAAAGATACCACAAAAGTTGCTGAGGCGACCACACGTGCAGGTTTTACACTTCAGAATCCTTTATTCGGTATACTCATTCCAAGGGTAACAGCACAGGGACAGCCACTGGCATCAAGTATGGTGGGAATATCTAATGCAAAGGATACGGCAAAGGTTAACTCCTATCTGAAAATGAATCAGATAAAAGCTTTATTTCCCCGTGACCTTAAGCTTCTTTGGAGCCAGAATCCATATCCGCAGGACCCCACAAAAACTATGTATGAGCTTCATGCGATAAAAATAACTACGCGTGATGGCCGTGCCCCTCTCGGAGGAGATGCAATAACATCGGCAAGAACATCGACTGACGTTACGGGTAATGTGAAGGTTGATATGTCCATGAATTCTGAAGGTTCAAAAACATGGGCAAGAATGACACGTGAAAACATCTCGCGCTGTATTGCAGTGGTACTCGATGGTTATGTACGTTCATATCCAAAAGTTGTGAATGAGATCACGGCAGGAAGTACCGAAATAACAGGAAGTTTCACAATAGAAGAAGCTGAAGACCTTGCAAATATTTTAAAATCAGGTAAACTACCGGCTCCTACTCATATTATTTCTGACACAGTTGTTGGACCGACCCTTGGAAGGGAGGCAATTAATTCAGGATTTATCTCATTTTTTGTAGCATTCGCTCTCGTTCTTGCATTTATGGTTTTCTATTACAGCAAGAGTGCTGGCACAATCGCAGATATTGCTCTGTTTGCCAACCTTTTCCTTCTCTTTGGGGTGCTCGCTTCACTGAATGCAGTGCTTTCACTCCCCGGAATTGCGGGTATTGTTCTTACTATGGGTATGGACGTTGATGCAAACATTCTTATTTTTGAAAGAACCAGGGAGGAGCTAAGAAACGGTAAGGGGATAAAGCTGGCATTAGCCGACGGTTACAAGCGTGCTTATCCTGCCATTATCGACTCAAAAGTAACAACAATGCTTACAGGAATTGTACTGTATGTATTTGGTACAGGTCCTATCAGAAGTTTTGCAACTACTCTTATTATAGGGATTTTGACATCCGTATTCGCATCTATTTTCCTGACAAGACTGATTTATGAAGCTCTTCTTAAAAGGAATGTCAACCTGCACTTCTCAATTAATATTACTGCCAATGTTTTCAAACACACAAAGATAGATTTCATAGGCATCAGAAAATACTTTTATATTGCTTCCGGAATCATTATTACCTCGGGTATAATTTCATTATTTGTCAGAGGACTTAACCCCGGTATCGATTTTGCAGGAGGACGAACATTTGTTGTAAGATTTGATAAACCCGTTGTCACTGAGGAGATTGCATCAAAGTTAAATGTGGTCTTCGGTGACCTTCCTGAAGTAGTTACCTACGGGAAACAAGATCAGGTAAAAATCACGACAAAGTATAAGATCAATGAAAACGGAGCGGAAGATGAGGTTGATGCCAAACTTTTTGAAGGACTTACGAGCTTTCTTCCTGCTGGTGTGACAAAAGAGGTTTTCATGAGTAAATACAGGCAAAGTTCGGAGACTGTCGGTCCGGTTGTAGCAGCAGATATCAAAATTAATGCTTTCTACGCAGTTGGGATTGCTCTCGTTCTTATCTTCCTTTATATTTTTATGAGATATCGCTACTGGCAATATGGCTTCGGAGCTGTAGCTTCATTGTTTCACGATGTTATGCTGGTTCTGGGAGTTTATTCATTGCTGTGGGGCCATATGCCATTCTCCATGGAGATTGACCAGTCATTTATAGCGGCTATCCTAACAGTAATAGGGTTCTCTGTCAGTGATACTGTAATCGTTTTCGACAGGGTAAGAGAGTACCTTCCGTTATACCGTAAACGTCCGTTCAGGGAAGTTCTTAACATGGCATTGAACGCAACACTTAGCAGAACAATAAACACAACCTTTGCAGTAATCCTTACAATAGTCGCGATGTTCATCTTCGGTGGTGCTGTTATCCGCGGATTCATGTTTGCACTTCTGGTTGGGATCGGAACAGGCGTTTATTCCTCTGTATTCGTTGCAACCGCTTTAATGTATGACACATCGCCCAAACCAAATGAAATGATTGAGGAGCCCAAAGCAAAAATTAAAGCCTAAAATCTGTACAAAAAAAATGAATTATAGGGGCATGCCACGGTATGTCCCTATTTAATTTTTGCAGATATTTAATCACTGGGAATATCCTGAAACTTTTCTAACTTTGCCTTTTAATAAGGGAGGAAAATTTATAATAGATTGTTATGAGCGGACCGGAAATATTTGTTATTATAATAATTGCACTTCTTCTGTTTGGAGCTGAAAAACTACCTGATATTGCTAAAACCATAGGGAAGGGTATGCGCGATTTTAAGAGAGCAACTGATGATATAAGGAATGAGATTGAAACAAGCACAAGCGATTTTAGAAAAGACATGACCGATGTTTCTGACTCTATAAAAAAAGATGTGTCAACTTATGCCGATAAACTAAAGAATGACATGACCGATGTTTCTGACTCAATTAAAAGTGATATGAATGATGTTACCTCGGAAGCCCGTCAGAGCATGAATGAAATGAATTCCAGCATCCGCAATGATGCAAATGAGATAAATGAAAACCTTAAGAAAGCTTCGGTAGATTCGCAAGTTACCAGCAAAGAGGAGAATAAAACTCCTTCCACTGAAACAAAGGCTCCAGCGAATGAGAAAGAAGAAATTTCTTCAGGGTTTTACAAAGAGGTGAAGGACTAGCCGGGAGGTACCTTCAATCATAATGATATGATCAGAACAACAGGAATTACCAAAGCATACGGAAACCTTAAGGTCCTTAAGGGGATTGATATTCAGATCCAGGATAAAGAGGTAGTTTCAATAGTAGGAGCAAGCGGTGCAGGTAAAACAACACTGCTGCAGATAATCGGAACACTTGATCATCCTGACGGGGGAACAATTTTCTATGACGACTCAGATGTAAGCCGTCTTAAAGGAAGAGCTCTTGCCTCCTTTAGAAATAGCAATATTGGCTTTGTTTTTCAGTTTCATCAGCTTCTTCCTGAATTCACAGCTCTTGAAAATGTCTGTATTCCTGCCTATATAGCAGGTAAAAGTAAATCTGAAGCCGAAAGAAGAGCCTCAGAACTTCTGGGATTTCTGAACCTGGCAGATCGGCTCGATCATAAACCTTCTGAACTAAGCGGTGGAGAACAGCAACGAGTTGCTGTTGCCAGGGCTCTCGTCAACAACCCTTCAGTTATTCTTGCAGATGAACCTTCAGGCAATCTTGACACAGATAATAAAAATGAGCTTCATAAACTTTTTTTTAAACTGAGGGATACATTTGGCCAGACTATTATTATTGTAACTCACGACCGGCAGCTTGCATCCATGTCAGACAGAGTTCTGCAGATTAAAGACGGACTTATCATAAACGAGTCTTAGGCTATAATTCATCGGAATTCCTTAGAAATCTTCCTGTAATTTACTCTTCCCCAACAAAGGAATCTTGTTGTTTAAACTTATTCATCCTGAATGAACATGATTATGAATATGTGAATGATGTAACTTTTTATGAAAGTTATATAATTCATCTTTGCGTACAGGTGCCTAATTTAGTTCCATAAAAATTTATAAACGCAAATGAAACAAAGAGGAGGCAATTTGAACTTTCAATCTGGCTATTTGTTTAATATATTATCAGTAATTGTAAACATTTTGGATCGGTTCCAATTATGAAAAAAAGTGAAGAGAGTGAAATCGGTAATGCCCTCAAAAATTTACCCGGTAATCTGGCAACTTTGATAAAGGAATCATTGGATTCAAAAAATCCCGAAAAAAAACTAGAAGCAAGAAGTACTCTTGTAAATATGGGTAAAAACATTGTTCCTCAGATGCATAAGTTAGTGGAATCAAAAAGTGATTTGCTGCGTATGGAAACTGCCAAGATAATTGAACTCATTTCTGATAGAAGATCAATACCTTTCTTCATTAACCTTCTTGATGATAAAGAATTTGAAATAAGATGGATCGCTGCCGATGGTCTTATAAATATTGGAAGAAGAAGCATACTGCCGTTGCTGAGATCAATTCGCGATGGGAAAAGTTCCCTCTTTTTTAATAAAGGAGCTCATCATGTTTTACTTGGTCTTCTTAATGAAAAAGAAAGGGGAAATGTAAACTCATTATTGCTCAGTCTCGACAATTCTCAGCAACTGGGGGAGATTGCTCCTGTTGAAGCTTCGAATGCCATAAAACTCATATTCAAACGGACGAACCGGACTTAACAAAACTATAATTGTAATGTCAGAATTATATAAAATGATTTCAACTTTTTGAATTATATATGGTTAATATTCCTTTTCCATTTTTGCCCTGGTTCCGCTAGAAGGAGGCCAGATATTATGTGATTAATGAAAGTAAAATTACTGAATTATGAAAACAATTATTGTTCCCCTCGATTTCTCAGATGAATCATTAAACGGGTTGAATATGGCGTTAATGCTGGCTAAAAAAACCCAAGCAAATATCCAATTGATTCATGTAATTGGAAAGAATACCGGCGATAATGCTGAACAGCTCGAAACAGAGAATCAACTTGCAAAAACGAAATTTGAGGATATCCTTAAAACATGCAGGGAGCAGGGCAATATAAATTGTGCATTGAATTACACGATCAAAGAAGGTCAGATATTCAAAGAAATTGGAGATCTGGCAGATAAGTATGACGACGTTCTGACTGTACTTTCCACACACGGTGTATCTGGATTTGAAGAATTATTCATTGGAGGCAATGCTTACAAAATAACATCTCATTCGAGGAATCCGGTCATTACAGTCAGAAGAAGCAAAGTACCTGCAAATATTGATAATATAGTATTACCGCTGGATATCACTTTTCAGACAAGGGAAAAGGTACCTTATACCGTTGAACTGGCAAAAGCATTTAATTCAAATATTCACCTGCTTACCATCAGACTGTCAAATTTAAAGAGCATTGAAAAGAAGCTTCATCAATATGCAGTACAGGTAGCATCTTACCTTGAGGCTCATAAAATTACATACACTGTCGAGCATCTGCACGGTAACAACCTTACTGATATAACTCTCGATTATTCCCGTTCCATTAATGCTGACCTTATCTCAATAATGACCGAACAGGAAAAGAGCGCTTCTAATCTGCTGTTAGGCAACTTTGCACATCAAATGATAAATAAAGCAGTTATTCCTGTATTATCATTTCCTAATTATCATTTACGGATAACAGCAGAGGATGTCTGGACTCTGGGAGCATTTAATGCTTGAGACTCTGATTTTGAGCATATTCAAAGCATATATTTAAATACATAATGAAAATGAAAACAATAAAAATGAAAAAAGTGCTGATTGCACTGGATTATAATCCAACTGCACAAAAAGTGGCAGAAGTAGGTTTTTCTATGGCAAAATCGATGAATGCCGAAGTATCGTTACTGCATGTAATTGCAGATCCGATGACTTATTCTGTTGCAGGATATTCTCCAATAATGGGATTTAACGGATATATGGATATGGGTCCAGTACTTCTTGATAGTATTGATAGCCTGAAAGATGCCTCTCTTCAGTATCTCAATAAATCAAGGCAACATCTCGGTGATAATTCCATTCAGACCATAGTAAAAGAAGGTGATTTTGCCGATACAATACTTGAGACAGCAAAAGAACTGAGTGCTGATATTATTGTTGTCGGTTCTCACAGCCGGAAGTGGCTGGAAAATATAGTTATGGGAAGTGTTACTGAAAAAGTTTTACACCATACTTCAATTCCGCTTTTCATCGTGCCGACTAAAAAAATAAATTAATTTCATTATGAAGGCAAAGAAAAAAGAGCTCTTGCATCAGCTTTTCATTGAGTTGGTGAAACTGCAAAAGGAGGTTATTTCTTCAAATCTTAAATTGCTGGTAATTCTCGAAGGAAGGGATGCTGCCGGGAAGGACGGTACAATTAAAAGAATAATTAAACACCTCAGTCCACGTGAAACAAGAGTCGTGGCATTGAGTAAACCTTCAGACAGGCAGGAACATGAATGGTATTTTCAACGTTACTCAGTTCAACTTCCTGTTTCAGGTGAAATTGCACTTTTTAATCGAAGCTGGTATAATCGTGCGGGAGTAGAAAAGGTTATGGGCTTTTGTAGTGAACAGGAATATGAGTTATTCTTTAAAGAAGCTGAATTATTTGAGAAGATGCTGGTAGATGCCGGCTTTATAATTCTGAAATATTATCTCGATATAAGCAAAAATGAACAGGAAAAAAGGCTAAATAGCCGGGAGACCAACCCGCTGAAGCAGTGGAAAATAAGTCCTATTGACATAGAAGCCCAGAAATACTGGAAAGATTATTCTGAAGCGCGGAATGAGATGTTAAAGAGAACCAACTTTAAGTATTCTCCCTGGTTTGTTGTGGATGCGGAAAAGAAAAATGCCACTCATATTGCACTTATAACTCATCTTCTAAGCAATATGGAATACCCTGACAAGGACAAAAAACTACTTTCATACAATTATGGCTTGGTTTATCCCGCCAATTCCGAAAATATAAAAGATAAACTTTTTTAATTTCGAGAATTCCCAGCTCGTCAAAAAGGAGTAGAAAATTTATTTAAAATCCTTCAAAAACACCTAATCCAAACAGTGCAAAATCATATTTGACAGGGTCATTTTTATCAAGTTCCCTTAAATTCATATCCAGTTCAAAAACTGCCTTGGAATCGTTCTGATTTCGGGTTATTAAACCAAGCTTTCGGGCAACATTTCCCGAATGAATATCCAGGGGGCATGATAAGATTGAAGGAGAAATAGAATCCCAAATTCCAAAGTCGACACCTCTATTATCTTTTCTTACCATCCACCTCAGATACATATTTATTTTTTTTGCCGCTGATCCTTTGAACGGATCTGAAATATGTTTTACCGTTCTCGCCGGATGGGGCATCTCAAAAAAAGTTTTATTCAGCTGATGGATAGCCGGCTGCAATGAGTCTTTTGTGCTGTACTTATTAAGAATCGCTTCAAGTCCATTCTTTTTCTCATAAATATATTGAAGTGCTTTAATGAAATACCTGAAATCATCCGAATTAAAAGTCCTGTGTACAAAACCATCTAACTTATCAAGATGATATTCTTCGTGACCCATTATAAAATCATAAGGCGAGTTACCTAATAGTTCCATCATCCTTTTTGCGTTTCTGACAATCATTTTCCGGTTCCCCCATGAAATGGTTGCTGCCAGAAAACCAGAGATCTCGATATCTTCTTTCTTTGAATAGGAATGCGGTATACTTATCGGGTCAAGCTCGATGAAATTACAGTTGTTATATTTGTTTGATTTCTCATCCAGAAACTCCTTTAAATCTGCTTTATTTAACAGCATATAGTTAATTTTATAACCAGTAAAAGTAAAAATAATTAGAGTAAGAAATGTAATTTGAACAGGCAGATCCAATGATATATATTTTTTTCTTCCGGGTGCCTGGTAAGTAAAAAAATTCTGAGCATGGCCAATAAATATTTCAGCTTTAAACAGTTCACGATATGGCAGGATAGATCAGCGTTTAAAGTTGGTACTGATGGCGTGCTTCTGGGGGCCTGTGCTGATATTGGGAATGTCAGCAGTATATTGGATATAGGTACAGGCACAGGACTTATTTCAATAATGCTTGCCCAAAGATGCGACGCCGATATAACTTCTATAGAACCTGATCGTGAATCCTTCGATCAGGCCTTTGAAAATGTTAATCGTTGCAACTGGAACAACAGGATAAAAGTTTTACACACTGATCTTCAAAACTTTAATCATGTTCAGGAAAAGTTCGACCTAATTGTGACCAATCCACCCTATTTTAATGATTCGCTCAAAAATCCTGAACCCAGAAAATCCACTGCCCGTCACAACGATTTTTTAACCACTGTAGATCTCTTGGAAGGTTCCGTAAAACTACTGAAAGATGACGGTCGACTTCAGTTGATACTGCCATACGTTGAAGGCAATATATTTATTGCTGAAGCAGCCCAATATGGGCTGTTTTGTAATAGTATGCTGAAAATAAGGCCATTGCCCACTTCTGAAATATCCAGATTAATATTGACATTCAGCCGTTTTCAGAAAAAGCCGGTTGAAAGATTTTTAACTATTGAACATGGCAGCAGGCATGAATTCACAGACGAGTATATCAACCTTACCAGGGACTTTTATCTGAAATTTTGATCTCTATAAATCCCTGACTCTATTCAAGATCTCTTTCTTGGTTTTTATGAACCCATACTCTGTCCCCTTCACTTCTGTCTAAAGGAGTAACCAATTTTTGAATCAGTTTTTCACCCTTCCCTTATTGTTTAATAGGGCCGAGCGTTAAAAAATTGCCTGGTAGGCAATTTTAGCGAAGGAGCCAGATTGCAGGGAAGGGATGGGGAAGGGTTAAGAAAATTACTTTATCATCTCGCTTTCAGGCAATCCGAATTCTTCCTTCATCTCAATGCCAAGAGTCTTCAGTTCGTCGAGAACAGGATTATAGATCTCGGGCAACACAGGCCTGAGAACTCCCTTAAGATCAATCTTTTTTTCCAGTATCATTTTAACTGCAATTGCAGCCGGCAGGGATACAGTCCTGGCAATAGATGTATTTGTTGAAGGTGATCCGAAATCAAGCATCGATGACTTTATTACCTCCCGGGTGCCATCAGGGTACGATGCAAGAACAATATGTTGTAGCACAACCATATCACGCTCATTAGCCGACAGCATCATCTTCTTTATCATCCTGTCAGAGGTTATGTCAAAAGGTGTCGTCTCCAGGTAGTGAAGTTGTTCATCACTGAAAAAACCAAGGAAATCAAGTGATTCAATAATTGCTGAATTCAAAGATACTTTGAGTTTCTCAGCTAAGTTTTTTTTAAGATCCGAGGTTTCCAATCCACTTCTTTCTGCCAGAAATTCGGCGTAACTCGTCCCCTGATAATCTTTAACCGAATCATCCAGCATCCTGAGATGTTTCATTGCATCAAGAGCTTCGCACCATCCATTGTACCTGAATGTGCCACGATACATGGTTTTTGTCTCGGATATTCCATAAATATCAATATAACTTATTGAATCCCTGTTCGGATAAACGTCAAGATCGCCGATACCCGGAAAACTGAAAATGAACCTGTCTTTGAAGAGATCAGATGGTTCAACATAGATTTTTCGGCCTTTTTTAAGATAGAGAGCACTATTCCTGCTTGCAAGGATCACTCCTTTCGGGCTCCATGAAAATTTGTATCTGAGAGGATTGTCAGCAAATTCAGAAGCCGGTAGGGCACCACAGAGCGAATAGAACTCTTCTACTCTTCCACCTTTATTATGGATAAGATCAATGATTTTCATTGCAGTCATATGATCTATTCCCGGATCAAGCCCAATTTCATTAAGAAATAATAGGCCCGCTTTTCTGGCAGATTCATCAAGATCTTTCATTTCCGGCTGGATATAGGAAGTTGTAACCAGCGATTTCCCAAGTTTCAGGCATACCTTTGCAACATCAGAATGATACTTATAGGGAAGAAGGCTTACTGCAATATCATAATCCGCTACAAGCTTATCCAGCATTGCAGGGTCATCCATTGACCAGTCGAGTGATGATCCGAGCGGATTTCCATTTATCATCTCGTCTGCTCTGTCTTTCATGGGAGAGGCAACCATCAATCCGAAATTATTTCTAAGCAGATATTCCACCATCGGTTTAACCACCAATCCTGCTCCGAGTATTAAGACTTTTTTCATATTTATTGATTTTCAAGCGACTTAAGATAGATTATCAATTGGTAACGATAAAAACTCTATTATTAGTAGCAGCAAGGTAAATAAACTCTTTTACAGATTGTATGATATTCGCAGTGTATTCTTTGTGTCTTGGCGCCTTTGTGGCATTTTTTCTTGCCACTAAGACGCAAAGGCACGAAGGGAAATACAGATATTTCCTAAAATCAATAGAGTATATTAATAATTTTCAAAAACTATTTCATTAATATTACTGTCGATGTATCTTTGTAATAACAAGCTTTCCGGAAAGAAACATCATTAAATCGCTACATTCCAGATGTCTGATTTTCAGAAGTATGTAGAAACACCGCTGATGAAGCAGTATTATGATATCAAGACTAAACATCCTGATGCCATATTGCTTTTCAGAGTAGGTGACTTTTATGAAACTTTTGGAGAGGATGCCATCAGAGCCTCTGAAATACTTGGAATCACTCTTACAAGACGTGCTAATGGTTCAGCTTCATTCGTAGAACTAGCAGGGTTTCCTTATCATGCTCTTGATACTTACCTCCCTCGTCTTGTCAGAGCAGGGCAGAGAGTGGCTATTTGTGAACAGCTTGAAGATCCGAAGCTCACAAAAAAAATAGTCAAAAGAGGTATCATCGAAATGGTGACTCCCGGGGTCTTGCTGAATGAAAATGTTTTAGTTCATAAAGAAAATAACTTCCTTGCTGCTGTACATATCGATAAGAAAATTGCCGGAGTAGCATTCCTTGACATATCTACCGGAGAGTTTCTTACATCTGAAGGGACTATAGATTACATAGATCAGATGCTTAATAACTTCCAGCCTAAGGAAGTATTATTTGAAAAAGGCAAGAAGGAGTTGTTCCTTGATTATTTTGGTTCAAAATTCTATACTTTTAAGCTGGATGACTGGATCTTTACACTTGAAGCGGCAAATGACCGGTTACTTAAACAATTCGAGACCAGTTCATTAAAAGGATTCGGTGTTCAGAATCTCAATTTTGGTATTATTGCGGCAGGTGCAATATTATACTACCTCGATATTACCCAGCATGAACAACTCGGACATATTACCAGCTTGTCAAGGATTGAAGAGAACAGGTATGTATGGCTCGATAAGTTTACAATTAAAAATCTCGAATTGTTTAATACACCTTATGAAGGAGCGAGAACGCTGATTGACATAATGGACCGGACTGTATCCCCGATGGGAGGAAGATTATTAAAGAGATGGGTATCATTGCCTCTGAAAGATATTCAACCAGTCAATGAGCGACTTGATGTTGTACAGTATTTTGTTGAAAACATTACGTTTAAAGAAGAAATTGGCGGATTGATCCGGCAGATTGGTGATCTTGAGAGACTCATTTCAAAAGTTGCGGTTAACAGGATTAATCCTCGTGAAGTGGTTCAGTTGAAGAGAGCATTGAAAGCTATTGAGCCATTAAAGAATATGTGTGAAAAAAGCGGGTGCCCTCCGCTCAATCAAATAGCCGAACAGTTAAATCCCTGTAAGTCTGTTGCCGACAAAATTGAAAAAGAACTTAATAACGACCCGCCTGTACAACTGAATAGAGGGAATGCAATTGCAGCCGGAGTATCAGAAGAACTTGATGATTTACGAAAGATTCTATACAGCGGCAAGGATTATCTTGCTGATCTGCAAACACGTGAGAGTGAAAGAACAGGTATAACGTCACTCAAGATAAGCTTCAACAACGTTTTTGGCTATTATATAGAAGTACGGAATACCCATAAAGACAAGGTTCCTCCCGAATGGATAAGGAAACAAACTCTGGTAAGTGCTGAACGATATATAACAGAAGAGCTAAAGGAATATGAAAGCAAAATATTGGGGGCTGAAGAAAAAATAATAACGCTCGAAACAAAACTATTCACAGATCTTGTTCTGGCTATCCTGGAATTTATCCCGCCGATACAGCTCGACTCAACTCTTATTGCTAAGCTCGATTGCCTTCAGTCATTTGCCTCAATCTCAATTGATAACAATTATGTGAGACCGGTTCTGAATGATTCAAGAGTTCTGGAAATTACTGAAGGTCGTCATGCGGTCATCGAAAGACAATTGCCTGCCGGCGAAGCATATGTCCCGAACGATATAACCCTTGATACCGATGATCAGCAGATCATCATACTTACCGGGCCTAACATGTCAGGGAAATCAGCTCTTCTCAGACAAACAGCCCTTATAGTGCTTATGGCCCAAACTGGTTGCTTCGTACCTGCAAGAGTAGCAAATATCGGCATGGTTGACAAAATATTTACCAGGGTCGGAGCATCGGATAATATAAGTCTCGGAGAATCAACTTTTATGGTTGAAATGAATGAAACGGCCAGTATCCTGAATAATCTGTCAGACCGCAGTCTTGTTTTACTCGATGAAATAGGAAGAGGGACAAGCACCTACGACGGTATTTCAATCGCATGGGCAATGGTAGAATATCTACATGAAAATAAACTTAGGGCAAAAACATTGTTTGCAACTCATTACCATGAGCTGAATGAAATGGAGAATTCATTTTCGAGGGTAAAAAACTATAATGTCTCTATAAAGGAGCTTAACAATAAAGTCATTTTCCTCAGAAAACTGAAAAGAGGCGGAAGCGAACACAGCTTTGGAATACATGTCGCCAGAATGGCAGGTATGCCCAAAAGCGTTGTAAGCCGTGCCGATGAAATCCTGAAGGAACTTGAACAGAGTGAAAGCAAGAAGGATCTTTCAAAACCAATTGCCGACCTGGCGGGTCACAGGGAAGGCATGCAACTAAGCATTTTTCAGTTAGACGATCCTGTTTTAAAGCAAATACGTGATGAGATTCTTGAAATTGATATAGACAATCTTACACCTGTTGAAGCACTAAATAAATTATATAACATAAAAAAGTTGCTTAAATAGTTTACAAAAACATATTTTTGCAACTTATGTTTCAAAAGGTGACTTAAACAGCAGATAACAATGATTTCTGGAAAAAGCAGAACTATATATATAACACTTAGTTTTTCATTTGCGTTTTTCTTTTTAATAAATATTCTTTCCGCGCAGGATAGTAATCGCGATACAGTTGATTTTTTCCCAAAGAGATTAACACAAAGACAAGACACTTCGGATGGGTGGAAAAAGCACACTGTCCAGACCACCGAGCCTGATACAAATTTTACATGGGAGAAATATGCATCTTTCCTTAATAAAATATCGGATACCAGCAAATACACTGTCTTGCCACTGAATGAATTCCGTCAGACTTTCAACAGCAGGAAGATTATTATCGGGCTAAGACATGACATTGATAATGATCTGAATGTAGCTTATCAGTTTTCAGAAATCGAGTACAAACTTGGATTCCGCTCAACATATTTCATTTTGCATACAGCTCCATATTATCTTGAAAATCCAAACAATATGGCTGTTCATTCTGAAAAGATACTTCCCATCCTTAAAATAATGCAAAATAAGAGGCATTTCGAGATAGGCTGGCACAACGATCTGGTGACACTCCAGATTGTTTATAATATAAATCCGGTTACATTCCTGCATAGTGAGCTGAATTGGCTCAGATCAAACGGAATTAATATTGTTGGTACAGCTTCTCATGGATCAAATTATTGTAAGACATATCATTATCTTAACTACTATTTTTTTGAGGAATGCACACTCCCGGTGCAACCAAACTATACCAATAACATAACTGTGCCGGTAGGCAGCAAAAGTATTGGTATTAAAAAAGGTAATCTGAAAGATTTCGGTCTTCAGTACGAGGCATATTTTCTGAATAATAATAAATATTTTTCAGATGCAAAAATAATAGATGGAGTTCGTTGGAATATCGGAATGCTCGATCTGAGTCAGCTTCAGCCAGGTGACCGGGTTATAATACTTCTTCATCCAATCCATTGGCACAAAGCATCAGAACATGCTGACATTGAATCATTCAGCATTCCACGGCAAATATCATGCTCAGTCGACACAATCAATTCAATTATTTCTGTGATAATGCCTCCCGGAACGGACAGAGGGTCACTCACCGCTGACTTTACTCTTTCGCCCGGGGCATATGCAAAAGTTGCCGGCAGAATGCAGTTAAGTAATGTTAAAATGAACAACTTTAATAATCCGGTGGTTTATAAGGTTTACGCAGAAAACAGTTCGGTTCAGAATGAATGGACTGTAAATGTGCGTTATACAAGGAACCACGACTGTGAAATTCGTTCATTTGCTATTAAAGGACAACCCGGTACAGTAAATATAGATACGTTGGAGAAATCAGTTTCTGTTAAAAGCACCGGATTTGCAAATTTAAAGCATGTTCAGGTTCAGTTTGATGTTTCGCCGGGAGCCAGTACATGGATTGGCAAAAATAAAATTTTTGGAAATTCATTGATACTGGACCTTTCAAAAAAGGTTGAGATTCGTATATTGGCAGAAGATGGTATTACTTCTACTATCTGGAACATTAAAATTCAAAAATAAGATAATCAATATTGTACTATTTTGCTATATGCCTTATGTTTAAAAATAGAATCATGAAAAAAGATATTTATTCATTTACGATGCTGTTGTTTGTTTTATTTTCCCTTACCGATTCAGCCAGTTCGCAGGTCGGGAAAATAAAACAAATAAAGCTCACGAGGTTTGATTTGCAATCATCTGTTCTGATTTCGGCTCCGGGTTCTGAAATTTCAACGTCTCAGTATAAATCTAAAGTTTACTGGTTTCCTGTAAGTGTCCCATCAACGGTACTGACAGGACTGGTTGCCAATAAAATCTACTCCGATCCCTATTCCGGTCTTAATAATATGCTGATTCCTGATGCTTCTGATGAATTTAATAAAAAATACAGCCTTGAACAATTCAGTTATCTTCCTAATAATCCAAACCCATTCAAAAATCCATATTGGTATCGCACAACTTTTAATGTTCCTGTCAGTGACCAGGGACGATGTTTTCAGCTGATATTTAAAGGCATAAATTATCGCGCCGCTGTGTGGCTCAATGGCAAGCAAATAGCTGATTCAACAGAGATGGCAGGAATGTTTGCGGAATACAGTCTCGATGTCAGCAAACAAATAAAAGCCGGTTCTGACAATGTGCTTGCTGTAAAGATTTATCCGCTCGATTATCCTGGTCTGCCGGCAACTGAGCAACTGAAAGCTCTTGGTGATTTTTTTGAAAATGGCGGCCCTACAGGCGATATCGGAAAGAATGTTACAATGCTTTGCTCCATAGGCTGGGATTGGATTCCACCAGTAAGGGACCGTAATATGGGAATATGGCTGCCTGCATACCTGAGAACATCAGGAGGTGTCACTATAGGTGATCCAAAAGTCGTAACATCCATCCCTGATCTGCCTGACACAACAAAAGCAAAGATTTCTCTGAATCTCAGGTTGGTGAACCATAACAAGATAGACGAAAACGGTAAACTGAAAGTCATAATAGCTCCCGAGAATTTTAAAGGGAAGACTCTTGAATTCTCAAAAAATGTATCCGTTACAAAAAATAGCCCTGCAACTATTGAACTGAACGGGGAGAATACAAAAGAACTTAATATTCAAAATCCGGTACTCTGGTGGCCAAATGGCTACGGAAAGCCAAATTTGTACAGGATAAGGTTACAGTATTCGGATAATACAGGGATTTCCGATGATACCTCTTTCGTTTTTGGTATCCGCACAGTAAGTACAAAGGCAGTCAATGTCAATGGGTTTTACCGCCGCGATTTCTATGTAAATGAAAAAAGAGTGCATTTAACCGGAGGGGCATGGGTTCCCGATATGATGCTTAACAAGGACTCCGTGAGATACGATTATGAAATGCACCTGTGCAGGAATTCGAATATCAACCTGGTAAGAATATGGGGAGGAGGAGTGACTCCCTGTGATGAATTTTTTGAAGCGGCTGACCGGTACGGACTATTGGTCTGGTCGGATTTCTGGATTACCGGTGATACCCAGGGCGAGTTTAAAGGGTTACCTGACTGGCCACTTGAAGGCAATATATTTATTAGAAATGTTAAAAGCACGATCCTGCGGATACGTAATCATCCCAGTCTACTTGTCTGGACCGGAGGTAATGAAGGCCATGCACGGAAAGAGTTGTATGAATCTATGCGAGAGAGCATTATTGCGCTAGACGGAACAAGACCATTTATTCCAAGTTCATCAGGATTTGCCAAGCTTCCTCCAGGATGGAACGGTGCCTGGCCCGATAATCTTCCTTCCGGTGTGTACAGCGGAGGTCCCTATACCTGGCAGGATCCCAGAATATACTATGCAAAAGCCACTGCCGGCAGGGATTGGGTATTTAAAGATGAAACCGGAATTCCATCGCAACCTCCATACAATATAATGTCAAAAATAATTCCTGATCTCACATGGGATAATAAATTACCTTTTCCTCTGAATAATAGCTGGGGCTATCATGATGCCTGTACAGGTAATGGAAGGTATGATCTTTATTATAAAGAAATGGTCAAGAGATATGGTGAACCTTCCAGTATGGAAGATTTTTGCAATAAGATGCAGTTAATGAACGCTGTTGGATATCAGGGTATTTTTGAAGCTGCGGGATATAAACTGAATGATATCGGAGGTGTATTGCTATGGAAAGTAAATTCGGCTTTCCCAAGTGTCGTATGGCAGGTATATGACTGGTTCCTGATGCCGAATGCCGGATATTATTTTATGCAGAATGCCTGCGAACCTGTCCATATTCAGCTGAACCCCTCAAACCTGAAAGTTTTATCAATTAACAGAACATATCATACAATCCCCGGTTTGATAGCTCAGGTTGACATATTTGGGATGGATTCCAGGTCAATATTTCATGAAGAAAAAAATGTAATTCTTTCAAATACAGAAGTGAAAGAGACTGCAGATTTGTCCTCAGCGCTAAAAGGTGCAAGTGGAGTGAATTTTGTTGTGTTGAATTTGAAAAACAACACAGGGAAAATAATCTCTCATAATGCGTACTGGCTTTCTAATGATGGAGACTACAAGTCGTTGCAGGAGTTGCAAAAAACTAATTTGGATATTAAAGTACTTGCCTCAGCAAAAGGCAAAAGTGAAAACAGCTGGACATTTCAAATCAGCAACAACACCAGCATACTAGCCTTTTTCATCCGGCCACAGTTAATGCTTGGCAGAGAAGAGATACTGCCAAGTTACTGGACATCCAACTATTTTACTCTGGCACCGTCTGAAACCACAACCGTTACCGTCAGTTGCCCGGCTGTAAAATTAGATGGTAAAAATCCGGCAATGAAAATATCGGGGCTGAATGTAAACGAACAGGGGCTGTCGTTAAAATGACAGCCCTGTTATAATAAGTTATTTCACTTTATCGTAATAGTATTTTCCGGTGGTTTCATTACCGGACATCTTGTTAGTGAATTCGAGCGTAAGCATTTTACCTTCACTATCGACCTTCCAGGTTTCTTTGGCAGTCATATCTTCAGGCCCGTTATTCCCGTTAAAGGTTGTTGTTGATGCGATCATGAGAGATTTATCCGCACCTGAAACAGTTGCTGCAGATGTGCGTGGCATATCATAGATTACAATTTTACAGTCCTTGCCATCCAGGGAAATATTTTCTTGAAATGGATACTGCTCTCCGTTCCCGTTTTCATAAACCCGTGCTGTCAACATACTGTCGGATCTAAGTTGAATTGTGATACCTGAAAGAAATAACTGATTATCAGCAAGAACACTCTTTTCTTTGTTTAATTTCCATTCACCGGAAAAATCTGATTTCTGAGCATGAATAGTTAAACCAGACAGAAAGAATAGCATGGATAAAGCTATAAAAAAAAAATTTGTTTCCATGATTTCGTATTTAAGGTAATATTCTAATGATTATATGTAAAACTATAAAAAACCTGTCAATAATGAAACATCAAAAGTACTTCCTGAATTTTTCCCCTATTTTGAAATAGGTATACTTCCCGGCATCCTCTCCGGCAACATGCACAGATTCACCATCTGTTTCAAAAGTGCTGTGTTCTCCTACTATCTGAGAAAAGTATACATTATGATTCTCTCCGGTCTCATCAACCATAATTACCTGGGCAAGATTCTTATGGATATCTGAAATAAGAGAAATGCTGCAGAGAGGGCAGAAATACTCGAGAAACTCGCCAGGCTGAATTTCGAAAGCAGGGTGCTTATGACTGATATAATTGCCTATTTGAGGGTTCAATAAAAGAAGTGCAACCTGTTTTTTGCTGTTTTTCACTTTGAAGATGATATTCTCGCCTACTCTTAGGTGTTCCCTGCATCTGGGGCATAGAAAATCATTCATTTTAACCTCCCTTGAATTGTAATTAAATATAAAACAATAAAAAAGCATGTTTTGTTGAGATTTTGTTTCTACAGATATAAGTCAACACAAATCCTGATTAAGTATTGCATTAGAATCCAGGAACATATGAGACATTCGGGTTTTGTATCACAAAATAAATAAAAATATAGAATCTTTTAGTGTAACAAAATGACGCGTTAATCGTTTAAAAAGCTGTGTTAGTCATATAAATCTTGTTGTTAGTCAAATCATAAAAGATATGAGACATTTACTTATATTGCTATGGCTATGCTATAACCTGACTGTTTCAGGAACCACTTATTACATTAGTACTTCAGGCAGTAATTCTAATAACGGTTCAAGT
>PMIJ01000068.1 GCA_003157015.1 Bacteroidales bacterium | reverse complement strand
AGAGCTTGAGTGTTCGAAACATTATTTATTGTGTAAAAAAAACATGTTTTGTTTGAATTGGTTTTGTTAGAATTAATCTATAAATCAAGAAGTTATCGAAAGACAAGGCTGGGATCTCCACCTAGTCGTTCCACCAGCATTTCACCATATATATCATCGAGTTGGTAAAAAAGCTGGAACATAGCAAGCTTGTATCCAAGGTTATTAGCTTTTTTGTACACAAGAATAAGCATCGAAACAATCATAGTCATGTAGAGCATGATCTGTAATCCATTGATCTTTGTTGAGAATATGTGTTTGAAGTTTAGTTCCTGCTTTAGGAATCTGAAGAATACTTCAATATCCCAACGTTTTTTATATATTTCTACTATAGTATTAATCTTATCTTCAAGGAGATTAGTAATGAACCACAACTCTTTACCTTTGCTATCCTCAGTCTGTATAAGACGAAATGGTCTGGATTTTTTATGGTGCTTATCAAATAGTATGACCAGATCATCTTTTTTTATTGTAAGGTTGCCCACTACCAGATTCTTCTCCAACTCAAATGACTCTACTACTTCATAGATTGCTCCAGGGTCGATTCTGGTAACAAACCACAACTCTTGATCAAGCTCGTTGTATACTTTTCTGCTTTTTACTCCACGGTCAAAAACAAAAACATTGTTATCTCTTTTATCTATATAGTTTTTAATTACTTGCGGTATTGTAACACCCTCATTTAGGTCACTTTGATCAGTAAATAGCTCTGCACTACTAGGAAAGAGATTGGTCATGCTGAAGGTATATTTTACTTGTTTTGACTTTTTATTGGTCTGATTACCTATTATCATACCCTTTTCCAATTTATTAGCTGCTTCTGCTACCATTGTTGAGTCTACCCTTATTATGTTGTATGAGAGACGATCCGTCTCATTATAATAAGTTGAAAGTAAATCATAGAGCATCTCATAAACATCTTTGAAGAAGTCAACATTCATCGTTGCTAATCTGTCTGAAAGAGAGTTGTATTTGATTTGTTGAAGCGGATCTATTTTAAACAGCACCTTAAACTTCTGTGTCTTAAAGGATTGTTCGAGGGTTCGCAGACTCGATCTTTTACTATCAAGCAGTCCGTATAAAAGTAAAAAGAACATGGTTCTGCCAAATAACTTCTTTACCTGGAAGTCAACATTGGTATCCTTTATGATTGAAGCAAATTTATCTTCTGGAATCAACTTCAGAAGATCTCTGGCATGTATATTTTTTAATTCTTTGTCCACAGCTAATTGCTGTGACAAATATAAATATATATATAAATTAGTATATTTGTAATATATTTGACTTACAAACACTTATGTTTATTTTTGTTGATAACCACTTAGTTTTTAAAAATCCCTATATTTGTCTTAATAGTAGTTGTTAATAAGCATGATTCATTGTTCAAAACCATTAAGTTTTCAATAAGTCATTGTTAATTATAATTCAAAGTAATGTTTCGAACACTCAAGCGCTATGCGCTTTGCTCCCTCCGGGAAAGCTTTCGCCCCGTCAGTCACAGAAGTTTTGCATGGTTAATGCACTGTAATATATACTTATACAATACTTTTGTCTGACTTCCACGATCACATTACATATTAAAGTTAAACAAAAAACTGAAAAGAGTAATTAGATTTTTAGATATTCTTATCCGCTATTGCACTGTTTCAGATGTTATTAAATAATAATCTAAAATATTATTACCTCTCAGACTATTGAAAAAGTCCTTTGTGAACCTTAGTGATGCCCTTCGTGTCCCCTTGTGGTAAAGGAAGACATTGAACCACTAAGGGTCTCAAAGGATTACACGAAGTTACACGAAGGACTCCTGCAATAACCACAAAGCAACTATAAATATAAAAATACAAAATATACGTTATTTGTATTATTATATTATATTTGTACACTTTTTAACTATTCGTACTATGTATGGAAAAGAAATCTGAGAAATTTGAAGCTATTACAGCTGCTGCAAAATCGCTTTTCTGGAAACATGGAATAAGAAGAGTGACTATTGACGAAATATGCCAGGATGCAGGAGTAAGCAAGATGNNATACTTCAGCAATAAGACAGCAATAGCAAAATATCTTATAGAAGAGATGTTCGAATCAGGGATAAAAGCCTATAAAGAAATATACAGCAGCGATATTCCCTATGAAGAAAAGGTTAAAAAACTTATTGACCTTAAAATGAGCAATGCTCACGAAATGAGCCAGGAACTGCTTGATGACATATATAAATATCAGGATGTAGAATTAGCAGAAACAATTGAAAACATTAAAAAGAGAATGATCGGGATCTATCTTGAGGATATACATGAAGCACAGAAAGAAGGGGAAATACGTACTGACATTAAACCTGAATTCATGCTTTATTTTCTTAACAATTTAACTGAAATGGTCACCGATCAGAAACTGGTTGGACTATATCCGAACCCTGAACAAATGATTATTGAAGTTATAAGCTTCTTTTTTTATGGTATAATGCCCCGAAAGAACGGGAAAAAATAAATGAAAAACCTTAAAATAAATATAAGCATTATTATTTTACTGCTGCTAGCTCCTCTGCATGCACAGGATAGTTCTTTTGTCAAATTGAAGGGACAGATTGATGCTTATTCAGGATTAAACTTTTCCAACCCTATACAATGGGAGACAGGCGCGAGATTTATCCCTTCACTCTCTATCGGAACGCAATGGAAGAATAATCTGAAATTTGACTCTGAGTTATCTTTTAACAGTAACCTCGATTATCAGTTTACCGATTGGAAAAACATCGGCTCAGATTATGGTTTGAAACCCTATCGTCTTTGGATTCGCCTCAGCTCAAAACAATTTGAGATCAGGGCCGGCCTTCAGAAAATTAATTTTGGTTCAGCAAGTACCCTTCGTCCGCTGATGTGGTTCGATCAGATTGACCCTCGCGATCCGCTCCAGCTTACACCCGGGGTATACAGTCTATTAGGCAGATACTATTTCCGGAACAACGCAAACGCCTGGTTATGGGTTCTCATGGGAAACGATAAAACAATTGGCTGGGAAACGGTTCCATCAGTCGGAAAAATTCCCGAATTCGGAGGGCGCATACAATTACCAATGCCTAAAGGTGAAGTGGCTTTTTCGTACCATCACCGGACAGCCAATCTGGCGGCAGTCTTGAATCCGGCTGAGATTCATGGAGCTGCAAGCTACCCTGAAGACAGGATCGGCCTTGATGGCAAATGGGACATCGGTCCAGGTGTTTGGGCTGAGTATTCCCTCACACACAGCACACTCGATTCTGCCTATTTCCAGCCTTGGACGAAACTATTTACCCTCGGGATAGATTATACATTCAGTCTTGGAAACGGATTATATGCATCATCGGAATTTTTCAGGTACAGCAATGCCGGAAAGGTATTTGATGCGGGATTGAATCAGACATTTTCATCGCTGACTGTAAATTACCCCATTGGAATTAATAAAATCGGAAGCATTATTTACTATAGCTGGACCGACAGATCTTGGTACCGGTTTATTAACCTGCAAAGGCAGAGCGATAACTGGACCTACTATCTTTTTCTCTTCTGGAATCCACAGAAATTTGCGATTTATAATAACATATCAGGGAATAGTCTGTTTTCCGGAAAAGGAATTCAGATTATGGCAGTATTTAATTTTTAAAATGAAGAAAGGCCCCCCTCCCGCTTCGCGGGATCCCCCTAAAGGGGGAATAAATTGTGGAGGTAAGAATAATTAGACTTATGACGGAAATAAGTCCCGCCATGCGGGATTGGAGGCAAAAGACACAAAGGAACACAAAGTAAAACACAAAGTAACACAAAGGAAAAGCCAGAGAATTAATTTCTTAAGTGATATAACTTAGTATAAATAAATCCACAAAGCCTTAAATAATAATCATGGAAAATTCAACACTCATCTCAATCGAAAACCTCAAAAAGTACTTTCTAACAGCAGGAGGAAAGTTTACAGCCTTGAACGGTATTAACCTTACCATAGGAAAAGCTGAGTTTACAGGCGTAGTTGGTCCAAGCGGAAGCGGGAAAACAACATTGCTGAATATTATCGGCTCTCTCGACTCTCCCTCTGAAGGAAAAGCGGTGGTGCTGGGTCAGTCAATCAGCGATCTTAATGTCAAACAGGCTGCACTTCTGAGAAGATCGAAGCTTGGATTTATTTTTCAGAGCTATAATCTGCTACCTGTTTATACTGTTTTTGAGAATGTGGAATTTCCCCTGCTTCTACTTCAGCTCAACGACAATCAGCGCAGGGAAATGGTTATGGAGTCACTTGAGTGGCTTGGTCTTACTGATAAAGTGAAATCAAAACCGGCTCAACTTTCCGGAGGGGAATGCCAGAGAGTGGCCATAGCAAGGGCAATGGTGAAGAAGCCAGAGATTGTTCTTGCAGATGAGCCAACGGCAAACCTCGATGCTGCAAACTCCCATAATATTCTCAAAACTATGGTTCAGTTGAATAAAGAATTAAAGACAACGTTCCTTTTCGCTACACATGATGAAAAGGTTATAGGATATCTGAGACGGAAGATCTCACTGGTTGACGGGAAAGTTGCAAAGGATGAAATCCTGAATAATTAATTCAAAAAATTATGAAACTGCTATTTAAACTCGCAGCAAAAAACCTTTTTGGGGCAGGTATGAGAACCTGGCTCAATGTGATTGTTCTCTCTTTCTCATTCCTGATAATAATATGGCACAAGGGTTTGCTTGACGGATGGGACAGACAGGCAAAAAACGAAACAATCAGCTGGGAAACGGGCGGTGGCCAATACTGGCAATCCTCCTATGATCCGTATGATCCATTCTCTCTGACTGAAGCACACGCCCGAATTCCCACAGCTTTCGATAGCCTCATCTCAAAAGGAGATCTGGCTTCCTTTCTTATAACCCAGGGAACTATCTATCCGCGCGGCCGCATCCAAAGCATATTGATAAAGGGAATCAATTCAAATCAGAAATTGCTGAAAATCCCAAGTTCATTATTCACTAAAGACGGTGATGAAATTCCGGCATTAATAGGCAGGAATACTGCAACTGATAACGGGATTAAAACAGGTGACCTGATTACTCTGCGGTGGCGCGATGTCCACGGAACTTTCGACGCAGGTAATATTAAAGTAACAGGAATATTTGATACTGATGTACCAACTGTTGACATGGGCCAGGTATGGGTTCCCCTTGACCGGCTCCAGAAAATGATGGATATGCCTGGAGAAGCCACTATTATAGTCTGGAATAAAGAGCAAAAAGCGGATATCAGCGTTGCAGGATGGAGTTTCAAAACCAATGAATTTCTACTAAAATCCATCACCGACCTGATTAAAATGAAATCCGTTGGTGGCATAGTTTTGTACATAATCCTGCTGAGTCTCGCCATGCTTGCAATTTTTGATACACAAGTATTGTCGATCTTCAGGAGACAGAAAGAAATTGGTACCTATATAGCTCTTGGAATGACACGCGGACAGGTTGTAGGTCTTTTCACAATTGAGGGATCACTTAATTCTGTTATGGCCGGACTTCTGGCAGCACTTTATGGAATACCATTGCTTGCGATGCAGGCTATCCATGGGATGTCGATACCGGGAGGCAGCAAAGGCTTTGGACTGGCTGTAGCAGACAGAATCTATCCCTTTTACAGCCTGGGACTGGTAATCACTACGATTCTTATTATCATGCTTACAACGACAATAGTAAGTTATCTGCCATCAAGAAGGATTGCCAAAATGAAACCAACAGAAGCATTAAGGGGGAAATTACAATGATAAGATTTTTGCTGAAAGGCATATTAAGAGATAAACAGCGTAGCCTCCTTCCTGTTGTAATAGTTATAATAGGGGTAATGCTTACCGTTTTTATGTTTTGCTGGTTGAAGGGGGTTCTGAACGACAGTGTCGAACTGAATGCGAACTTCAATGCCGGTCATGTGAAGATAATGACTGCTTCATATGCCAAAAATGTAGATCAGACACCCAACGATCTGGCGCTTATAGGAGTCGATACCCTTATGCTTAAGTTGAATAAGGAGTTTCCTGAAATGAAATGGGGACAGCGAATTCATTTCGGCGGGTTGATTGATGCCCCGGATTCTAAGGGGGAAACACGCACCCAGGGTCCGGCCATGGGTTTTGGAATCGATTTGCTGTCAGGTGACCGGTCTGAAATAGAAAGATTCAACCTCGACAAATCCGTCAGAAGAGGAAGACTTCCTGTTCATTCAGGCGAGATATTGCTGAGCGAAGAGTTTTCCCGGAAACTTAAAGTGAACCCGGGAGATACGGTAACACTTATCGGATCAACGATGAATGGCAGCATGGCAATGTATAATTACACTGTTTGCGGCACAATAGTTTTTGGAACAGGTCCGATGGACCAGGGGTCAGTTATTGCAGATATTAAAGATGTGCGCAATGCACTGGATATGAATAATGCAGCAGGCGAAATAGTGGGTTATCTTCCCGGAAATTATTATGATGAAGAGAAAATAAACCAGATTGTGACACGGTTTAACAAGCTCTTCCCTTCGTCGAAAGATGAATATGCGCCCGTTATGTTAACCCTGCGTCAGCAGAACAGCCTTGGTAATATGATAGACCAGATCAAAGCGCTTGGAGCTTTCGCAGTTTTCATATTTGTTTTATCAATGTCGCTGGTACTGTGGAATGCGGGATTGCTTGGCGGATTAAGGAGGTACACCGAATTCGGGACGCGTCTTGCAATTGGGGAGGACTATTCGCATATATACAAAACCATGATCTATGAATCCGTACTGATCGGGATTATTGGCTCTTTAATAGGCACAACAATAGGAGTTATTTTGTCACTTTATATGCAAAATCATGGACTCGATCTGAGTTCAATGATGAAAAATGCCACCATTTTAATGCCGGCAGTCTTCCATGCAAGGATCACCTCTGCTGCATTTTTTATAGGCTTTATTCCCGGATTAATTTCAACAGTAGTCGGAACAGCACTTTCCGGGATAGGAATTTACAAACGCAAAACAGCTCAATTATTTAAAGAATTAGAAGCATGAAAAAATTATTTATCCCCGTATTTATGCTGTGTGTTTCATTAAATGCACAGAATCCTTCCGCAAAGGAGATAATAGAAAAAGTAGACAAAAATATGTCGGCCAACAGCAGGGTATTTACTTCAAAAATGATTATTCATAACCCCAGAAATACCAGGACTGTAGAATCCAAATCGTGGAACATTGGTGAAAAGAAATCCTATACTGAATACCTGTCTCCACCCCGTGAGCAGGGAACCAAGATGCTCAAGCTGGAAGACCAGCTATGGATTTTTTCACCTGAAACCGACAGAATAATCCAGATCTCGGGGCATATGCTGAGACAATCAGTCATGGGTTCAGACTTATCCTATGAAGATATGATGGAAGATCCGCATTTGCTTAATCATTACACGGGTAAAATAGATGGTGAAGAGAAAATAGATGACCGGACCTGCTGGGTGATAACACTTATAGCAAATACTGCCGATGTGGCATACCAGATGCAAAAAGTGTGGATTGATAAGGATCGCTACATACCTTTAAAGAAGGAACTTTATGCGAAAAGCGGCGTTCTGTTGAAAAGAATGGAACTATCTGATATAAAGCAGATACAGGGAAGGTGGTTTCCTGAAAAAATGCTTTTTAAAGATATTCTGAAGGAAGGTGAAGGAACCGAATTTCATATTGAAGAGATTAATTTCAATGTCGCAATTCCGGATTATATTTTTTCAAAGGCAAGCCTGAAGAAATAAGATTATTTTACCGCATTGATCATCGCCTGGGTAATAATGATCGTTCGTGTTGAAACGGCACACGCACCGAAGTAGCCTAATGCGCCATTGTTTAGATTATTATTAGGATTTGCAGGTGTGGACCCGAAGATAGGGTTAGTAAAAAGCAGATCCGACAGTGTCCTGTAGTATTCATAGGTTGACTGATCGAGTGATAAAAGCTCTAACCTGAATGTATCTCCAACCGTAGCAAATGCAACACGCAATTCGGATTCCTCTCCATTTGTATATTGGTCATCGTATAATCTGTAGCTTTGCGTGTTAATCGAATCATTCTTAAATACTTTTAACCTGTAAAAGTTCTTTTCCACAGGATCCTTGAAAAAACAATGAATTTCAACATGATTAGGGTTTCTGTTGTTTCCGCCGAGATCCAATCGCTGAGAGGTGCTTTTTACAAGCGTCAGAGAATCAATATCCACATGACTTTGAATTGTTGAAGAACCATCATATTCCTGGTTTTCTGAAACAACTTTTAAAGAATAAGTTCTTCCGGAAATTCCCCTTGTCTTGGAAGTCAGATAAACACCGGGGGATATTTCCTTTAAAGAATCTAAAGTACCAAAACTATCAGTTATAATGACCTGTGCACCTGAAACCATTTGCAGTACAGGCTGATTGAAATAACTCCCCGATTTACTTATTGTGACTGTATAAGGACCCCGCTGGTCGTTGATCAACCCTTCGATTACAATATGCGGTGCAGCTTCGTTAAGATCAACATTTATAACTTTCTGGCAACCTGAAAAGACCAGCAACATCAATAATGCTAACACAAATTCAACTGCAACTCCAGGTCTTATTTTCATTTTTATTTTCATTTCTCTACACCTATTAAAACTTAAAATTATAAGTAATGGCAGGCACAAACCTGAAAAGAGATAATTGAACTGCCTGCATTTTCGTAGGGTCGTTAGGATCCTGCTGAAAGTTTATTGCATAAGCATTAGCCCGGGCGTAAACATTGTAGATTGAGAAATTCCAGTTGCTCTCAAATGAAGCTGTTTTTTTCCTCTGCCAGGTAAGTCCGATGTCTAACCTGTGATAATCAGGCATCCTGTAGCCATTCCTTTCGGTATAATATGGGACTATATTACCATCGATTGCGTAGCGGCCGCTTGGGAAGGTGACAGGATTCCCGCTTATGAAGATCCAGGTTGCCGAAAAAGTAAGCTTAGGATTCAGTTCATACATTCCTACAACTGCTATGTTATTCGGTCTGTCCTGTTTAGCCAGAAATATATTGCCCCCATTGATATCGGGGAACTGCCTTTTCGCTTTTGATAACGTATAGCTGATCCAGCCGGTCAGTTTCCCGTATTTTTTTCTTATCAGAAATTCAACTCCATATCCCCATCCTTTTCCGAATACCAGCTGCGATTCAACCTTGTTATTCAAAATCAGATTGGCACCATTGCGGTAATCAATCTGGTTCTGAAGGGTTTTATAATATACTTCCAGTGAAGTCTCATACATGTTATTTGAAAAATTCCTGAAATAGCCAAGTGTATACTGATCTGCTATTTCCGGCTTGATATTTATATTGCTCGGGACCCACAGGTCAAACGGGGTAGATGAAGTTGTGTTTGATAACAAATGAATGTACTGTCGGGTTCTTGCATATGAAATTTTAACTGAGCTTGAGTCATTGATTATATAATTCATCAGCAATCTCGGTTCCAATCCACCATACGTATTATATATTTTCCCTTTAGGATAAATTGCAGAATCCACAACATCAGCAACCTGGTTATAAGAGTAAACTGTTCCGGGCCCGATTGAACTGAAAAGAGAATAGCGCAATCCGTAAGTTGCCTTAAGATGCGGTGAAATTGTCTGATCATTGGAAATGTAAAGTGCATTCTCCAGGGCATAACGGTTATCTACGGACTTCACATGGAAAATAACAGTGCTGTCGACTTTACTGGGAACGAAAGTATGATAAATGGCATTGAAACCAAATTTGATTGTATTATTTGAATTCAGATAATAATTAAGATCTTCTTTAAGGTTCCAGTCCTGAATTTCTGATAATACATGCATTGTATTATTGCCGATGGCCACGTTAAAATTATAACTGTACTTGCTATAAATCAGAGAGGTGTTGGAAAAGAGCTTGTCGTTGATAATATGATTCCATCTTGCTGTGGCGGTGACATTTCCCCAGTTGAGACCTACTGTACCTCCGAGGTTGAAATTATCCCTACCCAGGTAACACGAAAAATATACCCGGTCTTTTTCCGTAAGCTGATAATTAGCTTTCATGTTTAAATCGTAAAAATAAAGAGTCGATTTGCTTGCGATTGAATCAGGTCCGTTACGCGAGAGTAGCTTTAGAAAAAGATCGGCATATGTCCTGCGGGCAGCAATCATGAAGGAACCTTTGTTTTTTACAATTGGTCCTTCTACAGATAAACGGGAAGCGATAAGCCCTATACCACCAGAAACATGATATTCCTTATTATTGCCATCGTTCATTTTAATATCAACCACAGATGATAACCGGCCGCCATATTCTGCCGGGAAGCCGCCTTTATATAATGTAATATCTTTTATTGCATCGGAGTTGAAAGTGGAAAAGAAACCCAGCAAATGGGAGGGATTATAAACAGGTGCCTCATCAAGCAGGATGAGGTTCTGGTCAACGCCGCCACCACGCACATAAAAACCTGCATTGCCTTCTCCGGCCGGCGTTACACCGGGTAAAAGCTGTATGGTCTTTAAAATATCCTTTTCGCCCAGAATGACAGGGATATTTTGGATTTCCTTGATATCGATCTTTGATATCAGCTCGCTTTGAACCACATTGTTATTGTTCTTTTCACCTGTTATTGTGATTTCCTTTAATGCGATTGATTCCTCCTCCATATCAAAAGATATCTTCGTATTCTCTTTTAGATCAAGTGGAATTATTTTGGTTTTATAACCGAGGAACTGTACAATTAATGAATATTTCCCGACAGGAAGAGTAAGGGAAAAATATCCATAAGAATTTGAAGTAATGCCAATTGTGGGCATCTCCTTCGAATAAACTATAGCGCCGGTGAGAGTTTCGCCCGTTTTGGCATCCCTTATAAAACCACTTATTGTAGCTGTCTTAGGCGGATCATTCTCAGAAAACCCTGGTTGAAAAATAACCGATGAAAAAATAAATATTAATAAACAAATCCTCTTTCTCATTCAATATATGTGGCGGGGTTATATAAATAAATTATATTCTCTGCATTTCCTTAGTGCTACTTTGTGTGTCCTTAGCGATCCTTAGCGGTTAATGTCTTTACTTTTACCACAAAGGTACACGAAGCATTACACAAAGTGCCTCAATGGACTTTAAGCCTGCTCCGTGTTTTAGCTTTACATCACAACTTTTCTGATTACCTGTTTACCAGTCTAAAATGACATATTCCTATAAACAGAAAATTTATCAGATTGTTGTGCTACTAAGAGCTGCGGCTTTAGTTTTTAATAATTTTTTGGATAAAATTCCCGTCAGGTGTAATTACCCTGATCAGATAAATACCTTGTGAACAGGAACTCATGTCAAGCTTATAGTTTCCGGAATTAATATCGATTTTTCTTATTGATTTTCCCTGGATATCCAGCAATTCCACACTTTTAATTGTTCCTGAGTATTCTATACTGAGATTGCCTTTTACAGGAGTCGGGTAAAACTTCAGATTAGTATTGTTTTCAGTCTCACTGACAGATGTTATAGAATTTGTTGAGGCAATCCAGTTTGATGGAATACTATTATCTGAAAAAGGATCTATCACTTGCAAATAAGATCCGTTACCATCGGCATTTGGCCAGGGTGGAAGGTTTGAATAGCTTACACTGTCAATTACATTTCCAAATGCATCTGCAAGGACTAGCTTCTCTCCTTTGTTTGACAAATTCCGGGTAAACTGTCCCGATGGAGCGATCCCAAATTTAGCCATAAAGACAGACGGATTACTCGCAAGTATTTTACTTGAGCCAGGTAAAATTTCCGAATATGCAGGGAACTGATAAACAAATCCCGTTCCGCTAAAATAAACTCCGGTTAAATCAACCGTTTTATTCCCGGTATTTTTAATTTCAATGAATTCCTCATCATTGCTGATTGGAAAGTCAACTGAAACAGATGGATTGTACATGATTTTAGTAATCACCAGGGTAGGAATGGGAACATTGCTGCAATCTGAAAACGATCCAAGATTTGCTGTAAGCCAGTCAGTTCTTTGCTTCAGCCAGACTTTCATATTATTTATCTCAGCTGAAATATTTGATTCGGTACCCCATCTCATATTTTCCCTGACTGAGGCTTCGCTGATAGTGTCGATAGTCTTATCCATTAAGGCTATTATAAACGAAGTATTTAAAGGCTGACCGGGTTGAATAAGCTGGTTCCATCTTTTTGACAGGTAACATCTGAATTGGGAGTTAGCGAAAAGATCTTTCCAGAATCTGGCACCGTTATTATCTCCGTTGCTAAATTGCCAGGTATCGGTTTTACTCCTGTCGAAACCCCAAATAAACAGGTCATTTCCGAAAGTCAGGTTGTTGTCCCAGATCGGTCCTGCATTCAGTTTCCCATTCCTGTCTTTATGAAAATAGGTACTGAACTGATAGGCATCGGGATTGGCCGATAACTCGCTTATCAACATGAAATCAACAAATGATGGGATATCGATCAAAGAAGGATAGCCGTTTATCAAAGATGTGTTACCTGTTGAGGCTGTACTTTCGAGCAATTCAAAATCAGTATGGATAAAGTCGTTCTGCTGAGCTGTAACATCTTCCGGTTTTGGCTGCACATGAATGAATGTAACATCATTAGCTCCCAGATAACTCGACATTGTCCAGGCAACCGGATCATCAGCATTCGTCTTATCTGCTTTTGTAATATACCCACCCGACAGGTTTGGCAAGGTGTTATCGGTTGTAGCAATTTTCATTACATTTACCCTGTCCGATCCCTGCTTTATTTTTTCCTGGAGAACATAGAGTCCGTTATATGAGCCATTTATCATAACTTCACAGTAAACGGTTCTGCTTGCATATTCCCCCATCATTCTTGACAGATTGTAGCATAAATAATCGCGAATAAGAGAAGGTTCATATCCAAGACC
Organism: Bacteroidales bacterium; assembly: GCA_003157015.1. Lineage (GTDB taxonomy): Bacteria > Bacteroidota > Bacteroidia > Bacteroidales > VadinHA17 > LD21. The sequence continues at coordinate 26,552 of PMIJ01000068.1, read as the reverse complement.
ATTAAGTATCCAGTCGTTGTCCGCAGGCATTCCCAGAAGACTCACATTGACCTTCGTAACATTATCGGTCTTGTAAGTTGTAAGTCCGAACTGTTTTTTTGGCAATGTCTGCGAGCTGGAACCTCTTATTTCTATATCTATGCGGCCGTTGTAATTTAAATATTGCGCAGTGTTCTGATCAGCCAGATAATTCCGCTGACCTGTTCCCCTGAAAATTATTTTCATGTCGGCAAATACCCTTGGTGCGTCAGGGATATCGACACCTCCATCAGTATTTATCATTACTATGGGAAGATTACTGTCTGTAAAGTTTTGAGAATAAGAGAGCTTATTCAAACTACACAGCAAGCACACAAGAGCCAGAAGTCGTTTCATCTTTTCATTATAAACCAGTAATACAAAAATGGCAATAATTTTCGTATAAATTAGAAAGTACGATAATTAACAAGATGTTCCATTTTGGCGATTCCTCATTCTCCTGCCAGAAGGCAGATTCATTCGGAATTCCGAGGGCTAATAAGGGATTCTCCAAATTAAAGATCTCATGAATAATTTATAAATTATTTTCAGGGTTTAATTACCCGGGTCAGCACACCAGGTACCTGTAACAGGTCGTAGTCATTGCTATAAATCAGATATTTATCATTCCAGATCGGATTGAACTTATCTTTATAATCCCTTTGTCCTTTGTAATGGGAAAAAGAGCGGATTTTTTCGTAGGCAAACTTCATTGATTTTTCCGTAAAGTTATGGGGATCATTCAGACCTGACATCGGGGCAAAACCGAGGTTAATGTACTGTATACCATTGTCTTTGAAATACTTAAAAAGTTCCAGCAAAATATAATCCATTATTCCGTTAGGAGCGTCAGCGGTTTTTCTGAGCAAATCATAGGTACCCTCGTTTTTTACATGGTCAGGTATGATATTTAAAAATGCAATAATCTTTTCTTCACTGTTTTCAACAGATATTACAGTCTGGTCCTTTATTTCTTTTTCGACAAACATGCCCTGTGAAAAGATTATTTCTTCCCTTTCTGTCAGTTTCAGCCATTCATCACTTACAGCCTTAAGTTTCTGCATCAGTCCGTCGCGCAGGGGTGGAGTATTCACATGTGTCGTATAACCCTGTTCCTTTATTTTATTCAGAGCGTTCCTGATTGATTTTTTATCACCGCCCTCAAGAGAAAAGGAACTGAGATCAACGACGCCTTCCTGACCAAGAAAAAGACTTTTTCTTGATAATTCATTATAAACAGGCAGACTCTCTTTGGGCACCCTGTAATATATTTCCTTTAGCCCGTTTTCATAAGCATATTTACTGAAAGAGACAATACACTTTTTCATCTCCTCCCTGTTTTCTGCAACCGGATTCTCAAGAACCACCGCAAAATTACGACTGACACGGTACGAAATAAACGCATTAATCTCAGTTGGAGTAAATATCAATTTATCAGAATAGGTTTTGAAATAATCAACAGCAGAGTTCCCATATTGCTTTGTAAGGGATTTTGCACGGGCAATTTCTTCCTCCTCGGGAGTAATTCTGAAGACATACGGTCTCACAAGCGAGTATATCAGAAATGCGATAGAAGCAAAACCGCTGATTTTTATCAGGTATATAAAATCGCGGGCAAAAGCATCGTGAGGGATAAGATCTCGGCTTCCAATGAGGAAAAAGTTCTGAAGGGTATACCTGAAAGATTGAAAAATATTAAAGTCAATATGAAAATGCCTTTTATCGAGAAAGTAGAATCCAACTACACCATATAACATTACAGCCGCTATGCTTAACACTGCTGTCTGCAATCCGACCGTTCCCAGCTTTGGATTTGTTTTTACATAATACTGTTTTCTTGTGGCAATAAGAGAGCCGACTATAAGAAATGCTATTGTTGCTTCCTCATAATCGATACCTTTCGCAATATTTCCAAATATTGAAATTATACTCAGCGCTACTGCAAACCACCATGCAGTGCGTAAACCCCTTAACATAAAAGCCGCGGTGACAAGCAGAAATAACCCTGCGATAAATACAAAACTATTGGAAAAACTCACAAAATCAACGAGCAGGTAATCTTTCAACAACCTTAACCTTTCGGGGAGTGCAGGTGTTAAAACGGAAATGATGTTCACAATTCCCAGAATAAAGATCAAAACTGCCGGGAATATGCGCATTATCAATTTATCAACTTTTAACATAAAACTTACGACACCTGTGAACAGAGGGAGCCAGAATTCGAAAAACCTGAAAAGCAGAGTTATTGATATAGAGTCAGCATTAGTGAATCCTGAATGTGTAAGAACATAAACCATTGAAACTTCTATCGCCCCCAATCCACGCAAAAAAGGGGATATAATAAGAAAAATTACCACGACTATATAAGCAATTATAGCAGTAGAAAGGGAGGGTGAAAAATTAAGGGCAATCATCGAAATATAAACGTGTGCAATTCCTACGAATTCAATCAGGGTAGAGATCAAAACTGTGTAAATAAATTGTTTACTGTTGATTTTATTGTTTTTCAGTTCCTCTATGAAAAGTTCTGCTTTTGGAAAAAGCTTTATGATCAGGGAATAAAGTTTCCCCTTTTTCAAAAGGGAATAATAGATATAAATAAACAAAAGCAAAATAAGGATAATCCCGCTTAGAGCATACCATTTTCCCATTCCTAAGCTACCTCCCGATACAACAAACAGGAAAGCCGGAATCGCCACAATAACCACCGACAATATACCAACAAAGGCATAGATAGATGAGGCAAAGTACGCCTGTGTTCTGGTGATCCCTTTCTTTTCTATTTCATTGCTGAAGAATGCCAGGGAAGAAACTGCACCAGCCGGTAGAAAAACACTAATGAAGTTGCGTTTCAAAAAAAGAATAATGGCATCCCATAGAGTCAGACGCGTACCAATAGAAGCAAAAGATGTCACATACATCGCGCCCTGGATAAAAATATAAAAGAAAACAAGCCCTATTCCGGCAATTATCCATTCCCTTTTTGCATTAGAAAGGATATTCCTGACTGTAAACAATTCGTGTTTCTGGTGAAAGGTGAACCAGGCTGCCAGAATGATAAACAGGGCGGTAAAAAGGAACTGTGTAATCAGCTTCGCGTTCTCATTAAGAAAAATGAAAACTTTTTCTTTAAAAAAGTTCCTGATGGAAGCCGATGCGTTATCTTCTGTCATTGACATAAGTAATCCAAAGTTAAGATTTTCAGAATACTTTACTCTCTTTCATAGTCTGCATTATCAGCGGCAGGTTGAATTTATAATGATGATCACCGGGTAGCTTCCTGATGATGATCGAAGTACCTTTCAGTAAATCGGGGATTTGAGTTTTCTCCCCCTCACCAAAAATGATCAGGGTGGTGAAGCTCTTCAACTTTGTGATCTCATCGATAGTATAATAGGTATTCTGCCGGTTGCCAATTCCAATCATGTTTGAAATATGTATCTCAAAATCGGTATTTGTGGCAGGAGATAAAAGGACAACGGATTCAATTTTGGTTTTTATCTCGTCAGGTAACCTGTTTACGATAAAAGGAACCAGTTCAGCTCCCAGGGAATAACCAATCAGAATGAACTTATTCCTTCCCCATTCCTTGCCGTAAAAATTGAGAGCTTTAGCTATGTCTGAAGCGGTCTCCTCAGGTGTGCGCCTGGTCCAGAAATATTTCCTTGAATCCAGTCCAATTGTAGGAATTCCCTGATTTGCAAAATTGTCGGCGATTGACTGCTCAAAACCATACCAGCCGCCATCACCGGAAATCAACAATACCGCAGGCGCCTGGAAGTCTCTGATTTTGGAATTTGTAATAACTACAGGGAGGTTCTTAACCTGACCAATATCAACTATGGGAGGTTTTTCCTTCTCATATTTTGCGTTTAAGCGGGTGTAGGCATCTTTCCATTGCGGCATAAAATCGCTCAACTTTGAAAAACCATGGCCTACTTTTGGCAATGTGATTAACTCCGCGTTTTTTGTTTTTGACACAAAATCCTCAACAGCCGGATAGCTGCAAATCTTATCTAACTTCCCGTCAAGTACTATCCATTGATAGCCAAGTTTGTCATCGGGTTGAAGAATATATCTTTTCCCGGGAATATCTGCTGTAACAGTAAGGCCATTAAGCTCACAAAGCATTTTGGGCAGATCGATGTCGGGACAAAAACCGACGGAAATTCCTCCGATAAATGTTCCAAGCCGTTCCTGAGCAAGTATTGCATAAACCAGTGTTGCCCCGCTTGAGTATCCCATAAGCACGGGAGGAATATAATCTGGGAAATCATATTTCTTTTCCACTGCGGCAGCCAGCTGAGCAAAATCTGCCGCAACATTATAGCATTCAACAGTGCTTTGCCTTAGGTCCTTAAAATACTCCAGGATATCAACTCCGATAACAAGCGCATTCATCTCGGAAAATGTCTGGGAAAACCCGATTAGACCTGAGTTCCAGCCGGCATCACCTGAAATCATCAGAATAACATTCTTAGGAGTTGTTGTACGGTTGTAGATATAAACTTTGCCAAACAAAGCCATATTCAGGGAATCTCTTGATACATCTGCACCGCGGGAAGATTGCACTGACAATAAAATGATGACAAACGCTGAGACAGAAGATAATATATTGCTGGTTTTCATTCAGATAACATGTTTTAATTTTGATTCAATGTTTCTTTAAATCTGTTTTTTTATAACCCTAATCCTTAAAATAAATTCCGTGCCAAAGTTTTCCTCATGGCATGTCCTTAACGCTTTTTCCGGCTTTTTATTTTATTATCTTCTGAGTGCATGGAGTTTCCGGAATACATCTGATTTTAATCTGAAATCTTTGGACTTTTATCTGTTGTCTTTTATCTATTCTCTCTGATTTTTTAACCCATCCCTTCTCTTTAACGTGATAGGATCTTTACTTAATAACCACTGTCATTACAAGCGAAGCGAAGCAATCTTATGCAACTGTTGCTTCTATACAAGTTTCTTGTACTTTATCCTGGCCGGAGTTGTATCAGTAACCCTCTTTTTATAATTCTCTTCGTAGTCTGAATAATTTCCCTCGAACCATACAACTTTTGAGTTGCCTTCAAAGGCCAGCATATGAGTTGTAACTCTGTCGAGAAACCACCTGTCATGGGAAATAATAACCGCACAACCTGCAAAATTCTCAAGACCTTCTTCAAGCGCTCTCAGAGTATTAACATCTATATCGTTAGTGGGTTCATCGAGAAGAAGAACATTTGCCCCTGATTTCAATGTAAGGGCAAGATGCAGCCTGTTTCTTTCCCCCCCGGAAAGGACACCACATTTCTTTTCCTGGTCGGCACCCGTAAAATTAAAGCGGGCAACATAGGCTCTTGCATTCACAAGCCGGTTTCCAACCATAACATCGTTCTGGCCTCCTGATATAACTTCGTATACTGTTTTTGCGGGATCGATAGCAGAATGTGCCTGGTCAACATATCCGAGTGTAACTGTACCGCCAATATTAAATGTTCCTTTTGAAGCTTGTTCCTGTCCCATTATCATTCTGAAAAGAGTTGTCTTCCCTGCACCATTAGGCCCGATTACACCAACAATTCCGTTTGGTGGCAAGCTGAATTCAAGGTCTTCGAAAAGCACTTTATCATCAAATAATTTTGTGACCGAACGGGCTTCAATAACTTTATCGCCGAGCCTGGGGCCGTTCGGAATGAATATTTCAAGCTTATCTTCCTTCTGCTTCACATCCTGATTAAGAAGATTCTCATAAGCGCCCAGCCTTGCCTTTGATTTTGCATGGCGGGCTTTTGGCGACATTCTTACCCATTCAAGTTCCCTTTCAAGTATCTTCCTCCTTTTGACATTTCCTTTTTCCTCTGACTCAAGCCTCTTTGTTTTTTGTTCAAGCCATGAAGAATAATTGCCTTTCCAGGGTATTCCTTCTCCCCTGTCGAGTTCAAGGATCCACCCGGCAACATTATCAAGAAAATAACGGTCGTGTGTTATGCAGATTACGGTGCCTTTGTACTGCTTCAATGTTGTTTCAAGCCATTGAACCGATTCGGCGTCAAGGTGATTTGTAGGTTCATCGAGAAGTAAAATATCGGGCTGCTGTAAAAGTAAGCGGCATAATGCAACTCTTCTTCGTTCTCCTCCGGACAGAATATTAACTCTTGCATTACTTTCAGGACATCGCAGGGCATCCATTGCACGTTCAAGCTTATGCTCTATGTTCCATCCATCGAAATAGTCAATCTTCTCCTGCAGCACAGCCTGCCGGTCCATCAGTTGCTGCATTTTATCAGGATTTTCATATACTTCCGGTGCGCCAAAGCTGTTATTTATTTTTTCGAATTCTTTAATAATCTCCATTGTATCCTTTACACCTTCTTCGACAATTTCTCTGACTGTGCGGTTTTCTTCAAGCAGAGGATCCTGTGAAAGATGTCCTACGGAATGCCCCGGAAGAAAGGTAATTTCACCCTGGTATTCTTTTTCTATGCCTGCGATAATTTTCAGAAGCGTTGATTTTCCTGATCCATTCAAACCTATAATTCCGATCTTAGCACCCAGGAAGAATGACAGAGAGATGTCTTTAAGTACCTGTCTGTGAGGAGGAAATGATTTCCCTACCCTGTACATTGAAAAAATGATCTTATTGTCGTCAGCCATAACACTAAAGTTGATTATCTGGCAAAAATACGTAGAGACGCCCAAATTGGGCGTCTCTACTCAATATTTTTTTAAAATATTATTTCTTCTCGAACAGTTTGACAGTTTCATCCTGCAATAAAACCCAAAGAGCATATACACCTTTCAGTGTTCCGATAGGAATATTCAGGCATCCCAGAGCTGAGACAACGATCACCAGGTATCTGGCCCATGACTGGTAGGTAAAAAGTCCTATTCCTCCCACCAGGCCAAGAGTTGACAGGAATCCGATCAGAAGAGGAAGACTGATTGATAACAATTTTAATACCCCGCCTGCCACTTCATCATCGCCAACCTGAGTTCTGGCAAAATTCAGAGCAAAGAAGAGTGCAACAGCTGCAATCAGACCGAGTACTCCGAAGCCAATCTGAATCGCTCCAACCACGGTTACGTGTTTTTTCATTTTTGAATCTTCCATGACAATTAATTTTTATGCAATTTATAAATATTTTCATTCCTGCTCAAATGACTGTCTTTTTAAGGATATGATGCATAGCACAGCCGAATATTTTAAAAGCACTGCCATTTTCTACTGTTTCTTTACTACGGAGAAAAGAGTTTTTGTATATTTGTTATCAAATCTAACCTGTATGAAAAGAATACTATTGTATGCTGCCGGATTTGTATTTATTGCTTTGTCATTTACCGCATGCCAGAAGAATTGCAAGGTTTGCTCACAAAATACATACGATTCAGGCGGAAATTTACTTACAACCGGAAGTGACACGGAATATTGCGATGCATCATTACTCGGGATAGAAGCTACCCAGCCTGTAACTGTTTTAGGAGTTACAACCAAATGGGTTTGCCAGTAATCAGTATCTCACCCCGATTAAAGTAACATCATCAATCTGTGGGCTGTCGCCGCGCCACTCTTCAAATATCTTATTAAGCCGTTCCCCTTGTTGAAGCATTGGCACTCCCGACATGGTAACAAGTGTTTCCCTGAGTTGCATTGACATAAATTTTTTCTGATTTGGTCCGCCAAACTGATCGGCAAAACCATCTGAAAAAATATAAAAAGCATCTCCCTTCTGCAAGTCAATTTTATGAAGTGTGAATGGCTCCATCCTGTAATGGATTGCCACTGGCATTTTATCAGCCCTGTAATGGGTAAGTTCACCTCCTCTGACATGGTACATAGGGCTGTTGGCTCCGGCATACCATAAAATATTTTTATCGAAATCAACAACACAAACGGCAATATCCATCCCGTCTTTAATGCTGTCTTCTTCTGCGACCTGCTTTAATGATTTAATTATTCCCTGGCGCAGGTTTTCAATTATCTGGTCAGGTTCCAGTATATGCTTACCATTAATAATTTCGTTAAGCATTGTTACTCCGAGCATACTCATGAATGCCCCGGGAACTCCATGTCCGGTACAGTCGGCAGAAATAATCACCTGTGGGTTGGACTGTGTGCTTACCCAATAAAAGTCACCACTTACGATTGCGAGAGGCTTATACAGAACAAAGTGCTCAAGCTTATCGCTGAAAAGCTCCAGAGACGGAATAAGTGCAGTTTGTATTCTTTTGGCATACATGATACTATCTTCGATATGCCTTTTCTGGTATCCTATCTGATCCCTCTGGGCAGCAGCAAGATCCCTTTGCTTTTCGATTTCATCTTTTTGCAGAGAGATCGTCCTGTTTTTCTCTTCAAGCTTGATATTTGCCTCTTTTTTTATTTTATATCCCCGATATATGTAATACCCCAGGAAACTTACCAAAAGGAGGGCGAAAATAACAAAATACAGCACCAGCTTCTGTTTTTCAATAGCTTCAAGCTGAACTTTTATTTTGCTGTCCTGCTCTGAAATTCTTTTCAGCTGCTCATCCAGTCTTGCCATTTGAAGATCAATTTTCTCCTTTTGTTTTGAAAGAGTATCTTTCTGAACCTGAACCTGATTCTGCTGAACAACTATTGTCTGTTTCTGGATAGTAATTTCACCCTGCTGTTTGCTTATCTGAACAAACTGCTTTTCAAGAACCTTTTGCTTGTCGTTCAGAGTCTTCACCTTTGCAGTTATTTCTTTATCAAGACTGTCGAGAAGGGCCTTTTGATGGAGTATTTCTGCTTTCTGATTATTAATCATCTCAATTTGCTGGCGTATTGTATCTCTTTGTATTACAATCTCTTCACTTGCCTTTCCAAAGAGATTCTCCCAGTCCTCTTTAGTTTTTATGGCCTGAGCCAGCATATTGGAATTGACCTTCATTCCGGCTTTGTTAATCATATCTTCATTTACCCCGTATTTAGGCATCTCTCCTTCCACCCCAATAAAGTTTATCATTGATTCCCTGAATTCATAACCTTCAGTCATAAGCAGTGTCTGATGTTTCTCAATAACAGCTTTTACTTTGTTCAAATTAAATCCGCTTGCTTTATTGACATATAACAGCTGTGTGTATATAATCTGACTTTCAGAATTGAATTTTACGATCTCCACAGGTTTATCCTGTATCCTGGTTCTCGTTTTTCTCAGGTTCCCCATTTCGAAAAATAATGAAACGTCTCTGTCGAGAATGCCAATTCTGAAAACTGACGAATCAGCAAAGCCTGGGCCAAAATCAATGTATTTGGCGATATCAAAAATAAAAACGGCTCTTGTGCCGTTATTTATTGGTGCCTGTCCAAAGGAATATATTGCCATTACAAACAATCCCAAAGAAAGGACAAAAACTCTGGCAAAGCGAATTTGTCTTAACATGTTATGTAGGTTTATTAATACGAAATTGCACAATTTAATTCAAGAAACCAAATATCTGTTTACTACAGATTGACATAATTGTTGATAAAATGTTAATAATTGAACGAATCTACAGCCCTAAGATCCTTTTCTTATCGTAATTTTATACATGTCTAATCGATCTCATAAATGACATTGAATATCAGCAATTTAGAACTTACAGGCAAAAATATAATTATTGTTGAGGACGATAAGCCTTCAGTCAGGTATTATGAGACTCTTCTAAAAAATTCTGGTGCTGAGGTAAAGATATTTCATACCGGAAAAGAGTTTGTTGATTATCTTGCCCTTGAAAACAACCCAATTGACCTGGTTTTTATGGATTTTCTTGTGCCTCTGATCAATGGTATCGAATGCATCAGAATACTAAGAAAAGACAGAAAAAGCACGCCCGTCATCATGATCACAGCTTACTCATCCGAACAGGCTAAAACAGAGGCTTATATTGCAGGTTGCAATGAGTATATCTTAAAACCCATTTACCCGGAAAAAATCTTTTTCCTTCTCGAAAAATACCTTAAATCAAGTATTTCAGTTCCTCATTCTTACTGATCTGATTCTTCACTACCGCTTCAGGAGGTATCACACTAAAACATTTTTGCCTCAATTGAAGCTCTTCGCAACAAGCTACGAAGAACCGATCCGCCACTTGGCGGAGAGCTCGGCGAAGCCAATGCGCTCGCGGGGATTAAATTAAAGAAAATTTCTTATTTTTCTAATGACTATCAGGAATCATGCATAACTATTTTCAAATTGTTTGAAAATCAATGAAACTATGTTCATGATTCCTGATAGTCATTTTTTTCTCAAACCTCAGCAAACAGATCATCGCTCACTTATTTTGCTATTTTTGAGCTATAATTTTTTGAATGAAACAAAAACTAATATTTTTCTTTATAACCGGATTATTATCTGTACGAATTGTTTCAGCACAATATTATGATACAGGCCAGGACCCGGCATCTCTAAAATGGATGCAGATTAAAACAGGCAGATTCACTGTCATTTATCCTGAAAAATACGGGGCCGGTGGAATGCTGTACGCCAGGGAGCTTGATAAGGCATATTCAAAACTTATGTTGCTTTTCCCTGAAAAAAAGTTTACCGTCCCGGTTGTCATTCACAATTTCACCGTTCAGTCAAATGGCTATGTAGCCTGGGCTCCAAAACGAATGGAATTATATCCGACACCTGATCAAAACACTATTCCTCTTTCTGCTGAAAAACAGCTTGCTGTTCATGAACTGGCGCATGTTCTCCAGATGGAATCATTAAACCAGGGATTTTCAAAAGGGATGTCGCTGCTTTTAGGGCAGCAGTTCACAGGAATTGTTGCATCGCTTCTGCCGTCATGGTTAATCGAGGGAGATGCAGTTTTTGCCGAATCAGCTCTTACACCATCGGGCAGAGGACGCACCCCTTCCTTCCAGAAAGAGCTAAAAGCACTTATAATTGAAAATTATAAACCCTATTCCTATGATAAAATAATAAACGGCTCTTATAAGGATTTTGTGCCCGATTATTACGAATCAGGCTTTCAAATGGTGACCCTGGCCCTGGCGAAATATGATCCTCAGATCTGGAATAAGGTATTTAAATTCACCGGGGAGCAACCATTCACTATTAACCCGGTAAATATAAGCCTTTCAAAAAACTACAACCTGAAAAAGAAAAAGCTATGGGAGGAAACTTTCGATACTCTTAAGACTATCTGGACAAAAGATGTTTCTAAAGAAAGCCCTGTTGATTACAAAGTGGCAAATCCTGACAAAAACGGAAAGTATATTGATTATCATTCACCAGTTTATGCAGGTACTGACAGTATTCTGGCTATAAAAACCACATTGTCCTTCCCAACTTCTTTCGTATTGATAAATACAGCCAATAAAACCGAAAAAAGAATCCATGTAACTGGACAGATTTACCCATTGGTCATATCATATTCTAAAGGTAAGCTGGTTTGGGTAGAAACTCTGACCGATCCCAGATGGCAAAACAGGGAGTATTCGGTTATTAAACTAATGGATATTAAAACCGGAAGAATCATAAAGCTCAGCCGGAAATCGAGATATCTGGCTGCATCTATTTCTCCACAAGGGAATAACATAGTTGCAGTTGAAAACACCGTTAACAACATTAACAGCCTAGTGCTTATTGATGCTCTCACAGGAGCAGTAATACAAACATTCCAGACTCCCGGGAACGTTTATCTCCAGCACCCACAGTGGAGCGCAGACGGCAAGAAAATAACATTTATTTTCCTTGCAGATGCCGGGGAAGGGATATTATCGTTCCGACCTGACAGGAAGGAATGGGAGACATTAATTGAAGCCGGAAGAGCTGATTTACAGTCTTCATTCCTGAGAAACGATTCGCTCTTTTTTGTAAGTTCTTCCTCGGGGACAGATAATGTTTATCTTATCACCCCGGATAAAAAAACTGAATGTGTAACACGTTCAAGATTCGGGACTATTGATGTTACTTCTGCCGGCAAAAAAATATTCTTCGGCGATTACAGTTCCCAGGGGAACAATATCTGCTGTGCTTCAATACCCGTTGAACAGAAAATTCTGAAAAGCAATTTAAATTCTTCGTCATTCCTAATCAACCGGATTGAAATTAAAACCACATCAGATTCCGGTAATAGCAATATAAAATATTACCCTGAACCTTACAGAAAATGGCAGCACCTGTTCAGATTTCACAGCTGGATGCCTTTCTACACGGATGTTACACAGCTTAACATTGACCCGGCGAACATACGGCCTGGGGTTACGATTATGACCCAGAATACATTAAGTACCCTTATCTCAACTATAGGTTATGAATATTCAGCCGATAAACGCAATCTTATTCATTCACGGATAACCTGGCAGGGACAGTACCCGGTTATTGAATCACAAATCGATTATGGAACTCTTCCTCAGATAAGCAAAGTTATGGCAAATGTTGCAAATCCTTCTGATATTAAGCCTGGTATAAGCTTCATCAACACTATTTCGTTACCTCTGCAGTTTTCATCGGGCAGTTTTTCAGAGTTCCTGCAGCCCTCTGTTCAAGCAGATTACAAAAATCAATACATCTACGACAAAGAGAGTGGGACGTACGACTATGGTCAGACAATTGTTACAACAAGACTTTATTTTACAAATTATTACCAGTTGTCGCTTCGTGATATATATCCAAAATGGGCACAGATACTCGACTTTAATTACCGCAATGCTCCTTTTGACAAAACCATTTATGGATCAGAGATATCATTGAAAACGGCGTTTTATTTCCCTGGAATTCTCGCCAATAATAGTATAAAAATAAAGTTAGAAACTGAAAAACAGAATCCTGCTGAATTTCTGTATGGAAGCTTTTCATCACTTCCCCGTGGTTACAATAATATAATATCAAAGAAAATGAATTTCTATTCAGCCGATTATGCCCTGCCTCTTGTATACCCTGATTTCAATGTCGCCAGTCTTCTTTATCTTAAGAGAATCAGGGCAGACTTCTTTTATGATTACGCCTCGGGGCCTGGAAATTCATTTTATCAGTTCTCCGCAAATGGACTTAGTCCGCTTTACGACAATTCTGATAAAATTTCTTTCAGTTCCTATGGATTTGAATTGCTTGCCGATTTTCATTTTCTGAGGATCCCATATATGATTTCTACCGGACTGCGGTCATCATGGAAAAGCATAAGCGGGCCGCCAACCATGGAGCTCCTTTTCAATATTAATATATTCGGTATGATTTTCGGACGAAGGCAGATGTAAAGCTTTCAGGAAATCAGGCTGCGGGCAGTCTCTTTTATCAGTCGCCATGCATTCTGTACATGTCCTATCGTAACGTTTGTCTGAGCCGTAACCATTCTTAGCGTATATCTGCCATTTAAAACTGTATGACTCAGATATAATTTCCCCGAATCATTAAGCTGGTGATTAAGCTTTTCATTTAAATCATTTATCTGATTTTCAGTATATCCTGCAGGGAAATACCTGAAACAGACCACGCATATTACAACTGGTGCAAGGATTTCAAAATCAGCCTCTTTTGAGATCATTTCCGAAAGTTCCGCTGCAATTCCTATATGATTCCTTACTTTTTCCCGGAGTCCTTCTACTCCGTAGGTCCTGATAACACTCCACAATTTTAAAGCCCTGAATCTTCTGCCGAGAGGGACACCCCAGTCGCGGTAATCATTTACTTTTCCCCTTGTTCTGGTTTTCAGATATTCAGGAAGTATCTCAAAAGTTTTTATCAGTAATGAAGCATCCTTTACAAAATAGGCGGTGCAGTCGAAGTTTGTAAACATCCATTTATGCGGATTAAATACAAAACTGTCGATATACTCCTTACCATCGAGCATCCATTGAAACTCAGGCAGAATAAGAGCAGTACCCGCCATAGCGGCATCAACATGAAGCCATGCATTATTATCGCGGCAGATCTCTCCAATGGCTCTTAAAGGATCAATTGCAGTGGTTCCTGTTGTGCCTAAGGTTACAATAACGCAGCAGGGGATCTCTCCTTTTTCTTTATCATTCAGAATTGCCTCCTTCAACTTTTCGGGATCCATTGAAAAGTCACTCCTTACTGGTATTTTGACAAGGTTTTTTCTTCCGATTCCACTTATTTTAACGCCTTTTTCAGCAGATGAGTGAGTCTGTTCCGAGCAATATACTTTAAGAATTCCTGATTTTCCCAAACCTTCGGTATTGCCTGAAAAGTTTGTAGATTTTTCGCGTGCCGTAAGTATTGCTGCAAGAGTGGCTGTAGAAGCGGAATCCTGTATAACTCCTTCAAATCCGGAAGGTAAACTGATTAATTCCCTTAACCAGATCATCATTTTTTCTTCAAGCTCTGCAGCTGCCGGAGATGTTTCCCATATCATGCACTGGGCTCCAAGAGTAGCAATGACCATTTCTGCCAGAACAGATGCCGGACTGGTGTTTGCAGGGAAATATGCAAAAAAATTTGGATTCTGCCAGTGAGTTATGCCCGGAAGTATTATTTTATCAAAATCCGACATTAATGAGTCGAATGATTCAGCTTTTTGAGGGGGGTTATCGGGAATTTTATCAAAAATCTCTCCGGGTTTTACCAACGATTTGACCGGAAATGTTTCAACATTTTCCATGTACCCAGCCATCCATTCGACCAGGTCATGGGCATGTTTTCGAAATTCATCCGGTGTCATATTAAATCCATTATTTTATGGAATCTGCCAGCAGAATTATTTTATTTGATTTTACTTCAATCACGCCTCCGGTGATCTCATATATTATTTCCTTGTCCTGCTGATCAACCATTCTGACTAAACCATTATCGAGGGTAGAGATAATGGGCGCATGGTCTTTTAAAACCTGGAATGATCCTTTTTTGCCCGGAACCCTTACTGATTTAATTTCCCCGTCAAATATTTTTTTGTCGGGTGTTATAATCTCTATTTTCATTTCAACTTATTAATAAGCGATATTGATCAACAATCAACTATTTTGACTGAACGAGTATTTTTTCTCCTTTTTCAATAGCATCTTCAATAGTTCCTACCAGCATAAATGCTGATTCGGGATACTGGTCAACCTTACCATCCATGATCATATTAAATCCTTTGATAGTGTCTTCAATTGAAACGAGAGCGCCTTTTATACCAGTAAAAGATTCTGCAACGGTAAACGGTTGTGAAAGGAATCTCTGCACTCTGCGAGCCCGGTGAACAACAAGCTTATCCTCTTCAGAAAGCTCATCCATTCCGAGGATGGCAATAATATCCTGTAATTCGTTATATCTCTGAAGCAGCTCTTTTACTCTTTGGGCGCAACTATAATGTGCTTCACCGACAATATCTGCTGTAAGAATTCGTGAGGTTGAATCAAGAGGATCAACTGCAGGATAAATACCGAGTTCAGAAATTTTCCTGCTTAAAACAGTGGTAGCATCGAGGTGTGCGAAAGTTGTGGCTGGAGCCGGGTCAGTGAGATCATCGGCCGGTACGTATACAGCCTGAACTGAGGTAATTGATCCATGTTTAGTTGAGGTAATACGTTCCTGCATTATACCCATTTCAGTTGCAAGTGTCGGCTGGTAACCTACAGCTGAAGGCATCCTGCCCAGGAGAGCGGATACCTCTGATCCTGCCTGTGTGAAACGGAAGACATTATCCATAAAAAACAGTATATCTCTTCCTCCGCTTTTTCCATCGCCATCCCTGAAATGTTCAGCCACGGAGAGACCCGCCAGGGCCACTCTTGCTCTTGCGCCGGGAGGTTCGTTCATCTGTCCGAACACGAGGGCAAGTTTTGATTCTTTAAGGGCATCATGATCTACTGTAGACAGGTCCCAGCTGCCCGATTTCATATTCTCAAGAAACTTTTTACCATAGTTAATTACTCCTGCATCCAGCATATCACGGAGGAGGTCATTGCCTTCCCTGGTTCTCTCTCCGACACCGGCAAAAACTGACATTCCGGAATATGCTTTTGCAATATTGTTAATCAGTTCAAGAATAACAACTGTCTTTCCAACACCTGCACCACCGAAGAGTCCGATTTTACCTCCTTTTGAATATGGTTCAATAAGGTCAATCACTTTTATCCCGGTATACAAAACTTCTTTTTCAGTTGAAAGATCTTCATATTTTGGCGGTTTCCTGTGGATAGGATATCCGCCTTTTTTGTCAAGATAACCTATGCCATCGATAGCTTCTCCGGTTACATTCATAAGCCGCCCTTTTATCTGTTCCCCAATAGGCACGGTTATAGGCAATCCTGTTGCTACAACTTCCATCCCCCTGCGGAGACCGTCGGTTGAATCCATTGCAATCGTCCTGACGGTCCTTTCTCCTATATGCTGCTCACATTCCACAACAAGAATGGAACCGTCATCCCTCTTTATTTCGAGAGCATCATAGATATCAGGCATTTCAAGGCCCTGTTTTTCAAAGGTAACATCAACTACAGGTCCGATGATCTGGCTGATTTTCCCGGTATTCTGTGACATATATCCTATTTATTTATTTAAGTTTTTAAGAAGAGACAAAATTAATAATTTTTGTGTTTTAACCTGACTAATATCTTTATAAATTCAGTTTTGGAAAAAAGAACGGGTGATTGTACAACGAACAATGATGGTGAGATCCATCTCTGACGTTCGGGATGACATCGCGGCTGAGGATCATAAGGTAAGAAGCGGCGATTCGCAACACCAGTCAGCACTTTATAGGCATTCTTCTGCGAATTATCACTTCTTCCCTATCGTAACCGACTAATTGTCAAATCATTCCGAGCGTCAGCGAGGAATCTCAAGCTTTAAAAACCGATTTGCCATAAATCCTGATGTGCAAAAATTGCATGAGAAATCGGGATGAAATGAGGAATCTCCATATTCAAATATGATTTATCTGAAGAGACATTACCGTTTCCTTATTATTCCTCTATTTAATTCTCTATCAGGTTCCTTAATTCGCTGTTTCTTTTTTCTTTATCTTTATAGCTGGGAAGTATGATCCCGGATATATGCTTAATTTAAAACAAGTTCATGAAAAAGTCTTTTGTGACATTGCTTTTGATGGTTTCTGTGCTGAATATTGCTAATGGTCAGTTTACAGGGATGGGAGGAGGCTTATCTTTGAGCAGCGGCTTTCATTTTCATGAACAATCAATAGGAGTAAATAAGAGCAGTTTTGTCGGAATCTCATTCAAAGGCATCTGTAAAATAAGCACTCCTTTTTATATCTCTCCTTCTTTCACCTTCTTCTATCCGCATATAAACAATGGTGAAATTTCGAAGCAAACAATTACAGCGATGATGTTTGATATAAATGGACACTGGATTCTGAATCCTGCGGAACGGTTCCAGTTTTACGGACTAACCGGATTTAATATATTGTTTGCAAATAATAAAATTACTTCCACGGGAGTTCCTTCATTCAAGGAGAGTGATAATACGCTTGGGCTTAATATAGGGGCAGGAACATTTATTAAAATAACCGAAATACTGGATATCTTCGGAGAAGCTAAACTTCTATTCAACAACAGATATAATCAGTTTATTCTAAATGCGGGAGTATTCATTAATATCGAAAAAAAGATTAAACACGAAAAAACAGAATAACGGATTAATTATCTCTTCCAATAAGCGAACTGGCAATATCTGCAAGTTCTGTTTTTCTTTCATTAATAACACCTAAATTATCAAGCAGGCTGAAAGCTGTGTTTATATAATTGTTGGCGAGGTTTTCTGAAATATTCTTAATATTCATCTGATTGTAAAGTTCAACAACTGTTTTTACTTTTATTTCAGGGTCAAACTCTTTCAGGGCAAATTGTTTATGAAGTTGTTTTGCCTGTTCGACTGATGCTATTTCCAGGGCCTTTACCAGCAAATAGGTTTTTTTATTTGAAATAATATCTCCTCCCAGAATTTTACCAAATACTTTAACATCACCATAAATGTCAAGAAGGTCATCCTGAATCTGGAATGCAAGTCCCAGGTTTCTTCCAAATTCATAAAGAAGGTCAGCTTCTCTGTCATCGCATCCACCGATAATTGCACCAATTTTAGCTGAGGCAGCAAGAAGCACAGCAGTTTTTAGCTCAATCATCCTTAAATACTCCTCGTGGGAAACAATTGCAGCTTTTTCAAAATCTATATCAAGCTGCTGACCAACACATACTTCGATGGCTGCCTTATTAAACACCCTGAAAACCTTCGACATGCAGTGCGCAGGGGTTTGTAAAAAACATTCATTTGCAATAAAAGCCATTACATCACCTGAAAGGACAGCCTGGTTAAGATTCCATTTACTGTGTACTGTCGGAAGGTTTCTTCTTACCGGAGCATGATCCATAATATCATCATGGACAAGTGTGAAATTATGGAACACTTCGAGGCCGGTAGCAGGAATTACTGCATCATCAATTTTATCATTAAAAAGATTGCAGGCCATCAGGGCTAAAACCGGCCTTAACCTTTTTCCCCCTATTGAAAGAATGTACTTAACCGGATCATTCAGCTTTTCTGCTTCTTCGTTATAAGAAAGATTCAGAATAGCCTTATTGACTAATTTTTTTAGTTCAGCCTGCGTATACATTTTGGCTTTTTTAAAACCTGATAATCAATTACTTTTAACCTCTAAGCGCTTCTGCGCCACTTACTACTTCAAGTATCTGATTTGTTATTGCGGCTTGTCTGGCTTTGTTGTACTGAAGAGTCATATCGCGTATCAGAGCAGTAGCATTGTCTGTCGCCTTATGCATTGCGGTCATCCTGGCCCCATGCTCTGCAACAAATGAATCAAGAACAGCTTTATAGAATTGAATTTTTAATGATTTTGGAATCAGATCCCTGATGATATCCTCTTTGCCGGGTTCATAAATATAATCAACAGGAGTTGCCATTCCCTTTCCGGGAGGAGCTGTCTCAACAGGCAGAAATACTTCATTGGTAAGGTTTTGCACTGCAGCATTTTTAAATTGATTATAGATAAGTTCCACCCTGTCAAATTCCGACACTGTGAAACTTTTCATAATCTGTTCAGCCACAATAGTGACATTATCAAATGTAAGATCATTATACAGACTATTCTGTTCGGGAAGCATACTAATCTTTTGCTTTTTGAAATAGTCGAATCCCTTTTTCCCGATAGTCAGAAGTTTAAGGTTTCCCTTTTTTAGCTGATCAGGATATTTTTCTGAAATGATCTTTCTGGCTTCATTTATAACATTTGTATTAAAAGCTCCGCAGAGGCCTCTGTTAGATGTAATCACAACAACAAGAACCTTCTCCGGCGGGGACATTCTTCCATAAATATTCTCAACTTCTGAGTCTGAAAGGCTTTGTGAAAGATCAACCAGCAGATTGTGCAATTTATTTGCATAAGGTCTCAGCCTCACAATCTTATCCTGAGCTTTCCTTAATTTAGCAGCCGACACCATCTTCATAGCTGAGGTTATCTGCCTGGTAGATTTAAAAGAGGTAATCCGTATCCTTATTGCCTTTAAATTAGCCATCAAATTTCATTTTATCGGGTATTTCTATTGCACCCGGTATTTTATAACCAGATCAGAAGCAACTTTTTCAAGGACTTTTGTGATATCATCATTAAGAATTCCTTCACGAAGACTGTCCAGGGTATCACTATGTCTAAGTTCGAGCAGCTCAATAAATTCAACCTCGAAATCTTTTACTTTGTTTATAGGAACATCTTTTAAAAGACCCATTGTACCGCAATATATAATTGCAATCTGTTTTTCAATAGGTATCGGAGCAAACTGACCCTGTTTTAGTATTTCAACGTTTTTTGCACCTTTATTCAATATTGCGAGAGTCGAGGCATCGAGGTCAGAACCAAACTTGGAAAATGCTTCCAATTCACGATACTGTGCCTGATCAACTTTGAGTGTTCCGGCAATCTTTTTCATCGCCTTAATCTGGGCATTTCCTCCCACCCTTGATACTGATATACCGACATTGATTGCAGGACGCACCCCGGAATTGAAAAGGCTCGACTCGAGAAATATCTGTCCGTCAGTGATTGATATCACATTTGTCGGAATATATGCTGAAACATCGCCGGCCTGAGTTTCAATAATAGGAAGGGCTGTAAGCGAACCGCCACCTTTTATCATATGTCTTATGGCTTCCGGAATATCGTTCATCTTCTGTGCCACTTCATCTGATTCAATGATTTTTGCTGCTCTTTCAAGAAGCCTGGAGTGCAGATAGAAAACATCTCCCGGATATGCCTCACGTCCCGGCGGACGACGAAGCAAAAGAGAGACTTCCCTGTAAGACACAGCCTGTTTCGAAAGATCATCATAAATAATAAGGGCATCACGACCCGTATCGCGGAAAAATTCTCCGATTGCAGCTCCTGCAAATGGAGCATAGAACTGTGATGCAGCCGGATCAGAAGCTGTAGCAAGAACAATCACTGTATATTTCAGAGCACCATGTTCTTCAAGCGTTGCTGCTATATTTGCAACAGTTGATCCTTTTTGTCCTATGGCAACATAAATACAATAAACAGGTTTGCCTTTTTCAAAGTTGCTACGCTGATTAATAATTGTATCAATGGCAATAGCTGTTTTTCCGGTCTGTCTGTCACCGATAATGAGTTCTCTCTGTCCGCGGCCAATAGGAATCATGGCATCGATTGCTTTGATACCTGTCTGAAGAGGTTGTCTTACAGGCTGGCGGAAGATAACCCCGGGGGCTTTTCTTTCGAATGGAAGGTTATAAAGCTCACCGGTAATTGGTCCTTTGCCGTCGAGGGGTTGTCCAGTAGGTGAGATTACTCTGCCCAACAATCCTTCTCCTACGCCCAGAGAGGCAATTCTTCCCGTTCTTTTAACGATGTCCCCTTCATTTATCTCTTCGGTCGGGCCAAGAAGTACTGCGCCAATATTGTCTTCTTCAAGGTTCAAAACAATAGCTTCAATACCATTTTCAAATTCAATTAACTCATTTGATTCTGCATTTGAAAGTCCGTAAATACGTGCAATTCCGTCACCTACGGTAAGTACAGTTCCTACTTCTTCCAGTTCAACTCCGGTCTGTATTCCTTCCAGTTGCTGTTTGAGAATCTTTGAAACCTCTGCCGGTTTAATATTTGCCATATTGTATTTTCTTAAAAATCCTAACTGTTATTTTTTTTATCCGGGAGTTACAACACTTCCGATAAGTTCTTTTTTTATTTTATGTAGCTTATTCCTTATGCTTGCATCGATGTAATTGTCATCAATTTGTAGGATAAAGCCTCCAATTATTTCAGGATCAATAGTTTCTTTAAGCTCAACTTTTGTCTTGAAGCCTTCTGAAATTAAATCGGTAATCTGTTTTTTAACTTTATCATCAACTTTAACTGCAGTAGTAAGAACAGATTCTGTAATCCCTTTGAATTTCTTTGTTTCATGGATAAATACCCTGGCTATTGCAGGAATAAAGCTTTCCCTGCCGTTTTTTACGATCAGATCGATAAGTGAAAGCGTGATTTCTTCAACATTGCCTCCAAGCATTTTATGAAATATAGCTTCCTTTTTTGAAGGAACTATAATGGGGCTGCCAAGGAAGCCTTTTGTTTCCGCGAATTTACATATCTCTGAAATAAAGATCATATCCTGATAGACTTTATCAAGTATTTTCTTTTCGAGAGCCAGCTGAAAAATTGCCCTGGAGTATCTTACTGATATTTTACTGTCGTTCATTACAGGTTCAGGTTCCTAATTCTTATTGAAATCAATCTCTTTAAGGTAATTATCTATCAGTTTTGCCTGTTCTCCGGAAGGTTTAAGCTTTTCACCCAGCAGTTTTGAGGCGATGTCAACCGATAGAGTTGCAACCTGTTCGTGAATTTCAGAAAGGGCTTTAAGCTTCTCGTTTTCGATACTGGTCCTTGCCTTCTCGATAAGCTTTTCAGCTTCTTCTGTTGCTTTTCCCTTGGCTTCAGAAATAAGTTTGTCGCGTACTTCTCTTGCTTCCTTCAGTATTAATTCTCGTTCTTCTCTGGCTTTGCGAAGAATCATTTCATTGTCGCTGTTTAGTTTTAACATTTCTTCCCTGGCTTTTTCAGCCGACTCGAGCGAACCCCTAATCATCTCGTCGCGTGCTTTTACCGCATTAAGAATAGGCTTCCAGGCGAATTTTGCCAGCAAAAGAAAAAACAAAAGGAAAATAAATGCTGACCAGAAGAGTGTGCCTACTGCCGGGGTAACCAGACTATTTGCTAAAAATATCATATCGATTAAATTAACTGTTGCAAAAAAAAGAAGTCCTGCAACCAACCGTTGCAGGCTTCATAACTTTAAATTACTTCAATAGAGAAACTACAATTGCAAAAAAAGCAACTCCTTCGATAAGAGCGGCTGAGATGATCATTGCAAGTTGTATCTTGGAGTATGCTTCGGGCTGTCTGGCAATTGCATCCATTGCCGAACCTCCGATCCTGCCGATACCAAGTCCTGCCCCTATTACTGCGAGACCTGCTCCAACTGCTGCTAATGTTCCTGTCATAATTATTATATTAAGTTAAACAAAAATTCTAATGCTCTTCCTGAATTGCCATACCTATAAATAAGGCAGAGAGAAGTGTAAAAATGTATGCCTGTAGGAATGCCACAAGAACTTCGAGACAATCCATGAATATCACAAATAACACTGATACCGGAGCAAGCATAAGCGAACCGAATATGAAAATCAGGGATATAAGGCTTAAGCTGACAAAGTGTCCAGCCACCATATTCGCAAATAACCTTATCATCAGTGCAAATGGTTTTGTAAATAAGCCTATTATTTCGACCGGTATCATTATAGGCAGTAGCCAGAATGGCACTCCCGGAGTAGCAAAAACATGTCTCCAGTACATCTTGTTACCACTGAACTGTATAACTACGAATGTACATGCGGCAAGAATAAATGTGATTGCAATATTCCCGGTAACAATCGCCCCGAATGGAGGAGGAGTGGGAATAAGCCCCATTAAATTATTGATCAGAATAAAGAAAAATATAGTCAGGAGATATGGCATGTACTTTTCATATTTATGACCAAGATTGGGGATTGCAATGTCATCTCGGATAAAAAGTATTACCGGTTCAAGGAAACTTTGAATTCCTTTTGGATGGCTTATTCCGGTTCTTTTATACGAACGTGCCAGAGACAGGAATATTAACAGCCCGATAATTGCTGCAAATATCATTCCTATAACAGATTTTGTCATTGAAAGGTCAACCGGAAGGTTTTTTTCATCAACAGTTCCGTCTTTATTAACTGAGACGATTTTGCCTTTAAAGTCACCATCCTCTTCAATTTTGAACCCTTTGTACTCTTTCCCTTCTGCGAGTTTTTTTGAAGAAAAAATATTTAACCCTGCATCTCTTGAGTATATTATAACCGGCAGATAAATTGCAACACTCTCTCCATTTTTTTTCGTTAGAATATGCCACTCATGGGAATCGGCAATATGGTCAATGATAAAAGAGTTTGCATCAAATTTTTCTGTTGTTTCTTCTTTTCCTTTAACTTCCTGTCCAAAAAGCGAAATGGTGGTTCCATTTATCAGAAGAAAAAGGAAAAAACCAAATATAATTTTTGTTTTCAAATCATTACTAATTTTATAAAGCTTTGTTTTTCAGGGTTTTCATTATGCCCCATACCGTAAACAAAGTGAGTGCTAAATATAAAACAAAAAACATTAAAACAGAGTGTAAAGAAGTTTTTTTAGCAACAGCAAACCAGATGAATGCTAAGATGATCTCAAGCAGGAACTTAAGACCAATTGCAACCAGACTGTATAATATCTGGCTTTCCGGGCTTTTGGTCTGACCTGTTAAAAAAATAAGTGTGGTAATTACTGAAATTACTGAAAAAACAAAAGATAAGATAACAACATCGCTGAATAAAAAAATATAGTTTACCAGGGATGTAATTAAATAGGCTGTCAGAAGTAACAGTAGATTTAATAATAGCAGTAGTAAAAAGTATTTTTGAATTTGTTTCAAGAAAGGAAATTACTTAATAAATTCTTTTATTGCAGTATATATCGCTGCAGTAACCCCAAGGAGCGAAAGAACAATTGTAAAAACGGGAGTATGCCACCCTGTAAGCTTATCAAGCTTTACACCACCCCAGACGGTTACAAGAATAATACCAGCCATCTGGAATACAATGCCTGAGTACCTTCCATATTCTTGAAGTCCCTTATTTTGCA
The DNA here is from genome assembly GCA_003157015.1 of Bacteroidales bacterium. Classification (GTDB taxonomy): domain Bacteria; phylum Bacteroidota; class Bacteroidia; order Bacteroidales; family VadinHA17; genus LD21. The sequence continues at coordinate 2,405 of PMIJ01000068.1, read as the reverse complement.
GCTTTTTCTGGCTCTTTTTCTTTGATAATTCCTGTTCCGGCATTAGTATCGGTATCACTCATTTTGCAGTTTCCTGAAAATACGGCTCCAGGTTCAATAGATAGCTTTAATGTAACTATGTCTCCATGAATTTTTGAAGAGGCTTTCAGATTAAGCAGCTGACCCACAGTTATTTTGCCTTCAATTAATCCTGCCACTTCTGAATTCTTGCAATTAACTTCACCTTTGACCTTTCCTGTCGTGCCAATAACAACTTTACCTTTTGTATTAAGGTTCCCGGTAAGAGATCCATCGATCCGGATATCACCACTGGATTTAATATCGCCGGTTATATCTGTCCCAAGACTAATAAGGTTTATTGCAGGATTTTCCGGTTCATTGAACTTTGCCATATTATTTAAATTTTAGAGTTACAAACTTAATAACTCACAAATATAAAAACTATTGCAGAAAAATATACAAAAGGGGAATTATTCAGGGTCATATGCCCACTTCAGGTAGATGGCGCCCCAGGTAAATCCGCCTCCGAACGCGGCAAGTATCAGGATATCGCCTTTTTTAAGTTTTTTCTCATATTCCCATATACATAATGGAATAGTGGCATTTGTTGTGTTACCGTAATTCTCGATGTTGATCATTACTTTTTCAGCTGCAAGACCCATTCTTCTTCCGGTAGCATCGATAATTCGCAAATTTGCCTGATGGGGAACAAGCCAGGCTATATCATCAGATTTCAGATTATTACGTTCCATAATCTCCACCGCAACATCGGCCATATTTGAAACAGCAAATTTAAAAACACTTTGTCCCTCCTGGTAGATGAAGTGCTCTTTGGCATCAACCGTTTCATGAGAAGCCGGCTTAACTGATCCTCCTGCTTTAAGATGAAGGTATTTCCGTCCGGAGCCATCAGTATGAAATATATAATCAATTATCCCGAATTCTCCTGTCGTTGGTTCCAGCATCACTGCTCCTGAAGCATCTCCAAACAGCGGGCAAGTGGTACGGTCGGTATAGTCGGTGATAGACGACATTTTATCGGCTCCGACAATAATTACCTTTTTATATCTGCCGGTTTCAACATAGGCTGCCCCGGTTTGCAAAGCAAAAAGAAATCCGGAACATGCCGCGTTAAGGTCAAAGCTGAATGCATTTTTAATACCACATTTATCGGATATTATATTTGCTGTAGCAGGGAAAAACATATCGGGAGTGGCAGTGGCACAGATCAGCAGGTCAACTTCCTCAGGAGCCGTTTTTGTTTTCAACAATAAACCTCTTACTGCCTGTTCTCCCAGATCTGAACTTCCGAGGCCTTCACCTTTAAGAATACGTCTTTCTTTAATTCCGACTCGTTGCATTATCCATTCATCGGAAGTATCAACCATTTTCGATAGCTCCTGATTGGTCAGCTTATATTCCGGTGCCCAGGCATATATCCCTGTTATGGCTGCCCGTATTTTTTCCATAATTATATTGCTTCTTTAATCTTTTGTGCCAGGTTTGCGTGCACAACGCCCCTGGTTTGCAGAACCATGTTCATGATGGCTTTTCTTTTTGAGATTCCGTGGCCGATAACTACATTGGCATTGATTCCCACAATTGGCGTTCCTCCAATGTTTTCCCAGTCAAGACGATCAAAGTATACATCTTTAAGATTCCTGCTTTTATACAAATGATGAAATGCTTCTCCCACCTTTATAATAACATTCCCGACAAATCCATCACAGACTATAACATCAGTCATTGTTTCCCGGAAGAGAGCATTTCCTTCAATATTCCCTGCAAAGTTTAGTCCGGGATAGTCTTTCATCAGCTCATAAGCCGCTTTTACGGCCGGGGTCCCTTTTGTTTCCTCCTCACCTATATTCAGTAATCCGACGGTTGGGTTATCCTTTCCGAGAACATATTTTGCATATATACTTCCCAGAATTCCGTATTGCAGGAATACATCAGGTTTACAATCAGGATTTAGGCCAACATCGAGTATAACTGAATCGCGGTTATCCACGCATGGCAGAACTGTGACAAGAGCCGGTCTTAAAACACCGGGAATCATGTTTACAGTATAACTTGCTCCAACAAGCATTGCCCCGGTATTTCCTGCACTGCAGAAACCATCCAGATCACCGTTTTTCAGCATTCCGTAACCAACTGCGATGCTTGAGTCCTTTTTTTGTGAAAATGCTTTTGCAGGATGATCAGCCATTTCTATTACCTGTGATGTATGAACTATTTCAAACCTCGATGGTTCGACATTCATCTCATCCAGCTTCTTTAAAATGGAAGTTTCATCCCCGATTAGGACAAGGGTCTCTTTAACTGATAAATGCTTAAGGGAATCAACAGCGCCCTCTATGATTGACTCAGGTGCGAAATCACCACCCATGACATCAAGGCCAATT
>PMIJ01000235.1 GCA_003157015.1 Bacteroidales bacterium | reverse complement strand
CATTATAATGGTTGGCGGACAGACCCTGTGAAATATATTAATGACGTAATAAGGGCCTCGGACTTTACGTCTGATAAAATATTCCGTCCTCCTTTCGGAAAACTGTCAAACAAACAAAGAAAGAGACTTCCGAAATCATTTAAATTAATATTCTGGGATATAATGGCCTACGATTTTGACACCACTTTTGGAGGATTGAAGTCACTCAGAATATTGCAAAAAAAAATGAGGCCGGGTTCAATAATTGTTTTGCATGATACAGTTACTTCCTGTGCGAACGCAATCATTGGAGAATTTTTGACATATGCCATAAGGGCAGGATACAGGTTTGAATTATTGGAAGATGCAGAGAGAAAGTAAACCTGTTTTTATGCCAAAAACAAACTCGCTTCCGAAAACACTCTTTCAAACCAGTAGTCAACTTTTTTTGAAAGAGGCGAATCAAAAACAGGAAAAGGATTTTCGTGGGTATATGAATACGGGAGATCCCATATATCGACGATATTTTTCTTATTTAATCCCCCAAGGGTTGAAATCACTCCCTTACACGGGATAACAGAATCTTTCATTAAAGAAATCGAATGGATCTGATCTCGGAGTTTATTTAAGATATTCTCCCTGAATGTTTTAAGCCTTCCCAGATCAATCATTGACCTGAAAGCCATTCCGATCTGGCTGGTTTGCAGAAAATCCACCAGAGGGTTATTCCCGGTAAGGGTTTTCTCAAAATCATAGAGGTAATATGTGAAAACCCTGTGGAATGCCAGGCTGTCCATTATTAGTTTTGAAGAGCCTTGCATATTACTAAAAACTGATCCTCCGCAGAACATAAATAGCTTCGACTCAGAAAAAAGCTTCTCAGGATTTCCCATCAGAATAATCTCGGCAAGAAAAGCTCCAATGGAATATGCAAAAATATTAAAATTGGCCGTTTGGGGTATAACCTCATGTTCACCATTTCTGATACATGATAACAGTTTTACAATATCAGTTGATGTCTGATATCCTGATTTGAAGAATCTCATCGGGTCTTCAGTGAGACGATTGCTGAGAGCAATATTTGCAAAACTCGACATATTTATTTCACCAAGAGAAGAATTCCGGTCCTTCATGAAATGAACCATCGCCCTTGGATCTTTCCAGGATGACGGGGACCTGTTTATGTGAAATGAAATAGGGAAAAGAATTATGTAGCTGTCAGTATACTGCGCGAGGTAATAAGCCCAGACCAGGTATTTTACCCAGCTTCTCTCATTAAGACCATGAAGTAATAAAATTACTTTATCGCTTTTAAGGTTCCGTGGAGTAAAAACAGGATAAGAGAAAGAACGGTTTTCAGCAATTAGTGTATCGTTTTGATTTGAAAATTCTTTCAATGGAACATCCGACCGGAACAAAATATTGTGAATTTTAATGTCTGAATCAGGAATTGACATTATCCTGTTCTCATCTGTAAAGACAGATTTAAGCTCATTAAAGGTTTTTGTGTACTCCATTTACGCAAATAGGATAATATTTATATACAAAGTAAGTCGTGACTTTTATTGCAGACAAATTTATGTGGTGAATGATAGGGTGAAGTGATAAAACTTCCAAATAAGGGATGTAATTCAATTATTAGTGACAGAATTCTGCATTTTGCAAACAGTCAAAACTAATATAAGCTGGATTTAAAGTAATAAAATACTTAATTTTACATTCAGTAATCAGATGCAAATGATCGACTTTCAGAAACCTATACCGCCATATTTGAATGAAAAGCAGAACATTATACGCCTGATACTTTTTACTTCACTGTTTGCCCTGGTTTTTATTAACGCTTATTCTCCTTTTGGCGCTGACAGATGGTATAACCTGACAAGACTTGAGTTTTTTACATATTCCAGTCTGACAATACTTTTAGGGGTACTTGTCGTTGTAATAAGCCGGATCATGATGTACCATGTATGCAAAAGGCATACTATTAATATCTGGCAATACCTGTTATGGATATTTGCCGAAGTGTTATCCATGGCTCTTGCCTATGGACTGTTCGAGAAATTATTTCTTAAAGATGCCCGGATGTTCACTGAACTTGTAAAAAATTCCTCTCGAAATACTGCACTTGTTCTGTTATTGCCATATTCCGTATTATGGCTTTATTTTTCGTGGCGAGATAAAAAGGAACAGATAGAGAGGCTGGCAGATTATCCGACTTCTTCGGACAGCACAAGAAATATGATCCCTTTTTATGACGATAAAGGAATCCTGAAGTTTTCAATTAAGAAGGAGAATTTGCTTTATCTTGAATCGGCTGAAAACTACGTGAATATCTGTTATCTGAATAAGGGCAAAGTATCGAAATACCTTCTTCGTGATACTCTGAAAAAAATAGAAGAGAACTTTTCAGGAACTGAAATTGTCAGGTGTCATAGATCATATATGGTTAATTTTGAAAAANNTAATCCCTCTGTGACAGATATTCCGGTTTCAAAAACCTACGTCAATACTGTAATGCAAACTTTCTCGAAATATTGCCAGACCGGCGAACTCAGCTAACGGTTTTTACGTTATTGATTTTGTTTATCAGAATGAAGTGTTACTTTTGAAATGATAAAATATTTCCTGAAAAATGAATATTCTCATTCTGGGATCTGGTGGCAGGGAACATGCACTTACGTGGAAACTTGCTCAAAGTAAAAAGGTACATAAGATCTTTATAGGTCCGGGAAATGCCGGGACAAGTAATTTAGGAACAAATTTGAAGCTCAATCCTGAAAACTTCATTGAAGTTAAATCCGCTGTTTTGGAAAACAGGATTGAGATGGTAATTGTAGGCCCCGAAGCTCCATTGACATTGGGAATTCACGATTTTTTTCTGAATGACAAAACACTTAAAAATATACCAATTATTGGTCCCAATAAATCTGCTGCCCGGCTGGAAGGGAGCAAAGACTTTGCAAAAGCTTTTCTTATACGGAATAGAATTCCCACAGCCGGATATAAAAGTTTTGACAAAACAACTCTGAAAGAGGTGCCGGCATTTCTTAGAACACTGAGTCCTCCTTATGTTATTAAAGCAGATGGTCTGGCTGCCGGGAAAGGTGTTGTGATTGTTGATGATATTTTCGAAGCTGAGAAAGAGGTTGAAGCTATGCTGAACGGAAAATTTGGCACAGCAGGACAAAAAGTTGTTATTGAGCAGTTTCTTAAGGGAATTGAACTTTCGGTTTTTATAATCACCGATGGAACTACATATAAATTATTGCCGGAAGCAAAAGATTACAAAAAGATCGGAGTGGGAGATACTGGGCTCAATACCGGTGGAATGGGAGCCGTTTCACCTGTGCCTTTTGCTGATCAAAACTTTATGAACAAGGTGAAAAGCAGGATAATCGATCCGACAATGAAAGGATTATCTGATGAAGGAATTGTTTATAAAGGATTTATTTTCTTCGGCCTGATAAATGTAGATGGAAACCCATATGTGATTGAATATAATATCAGGTTGGGTGACCCTGAGTCGGAAGTGATAATACCAAGAATAAAGACGGATTTATTTGAGCTTATGGAAGGAGTAGCTAAAGGAGATCTTGCCGGACGGGAAATTGAGATTGATGACAGATTTGCTGCTACTGTCATGCTGGTCTCCGGTGGTTATCCCGGAACATATGATAAAGGTAAATCAATTCAGGGGCTGGATATTGCTCAGGAAAGCATACTATTTCATGCCGGCACAAAGAAAGAAGCTG
>PMIJ01000143.1 GCA_003157015.1 Bacteroidales bacterium | reverse complement strand
ACAAATACATCGGGATTTATTTCTATTGCTGGAGCGGGAAAATCAGCAGATAAAATATTACAGGAGCAACTAAAAACTAAATTACCGCCACTATTACTTGATGAATCAAATAAAATACTTGATAGTTTAAAAATTGGGAAAACAGTTTCAAATGTAAATCCCAGTTTAGTTTCATTATATCGTCCAAGTGTTCAACCATACATGATTTCATGGATAAAGTATGACCCAGCAAAAGAGATTGGTAAATTGAAAATCCCGGTTTTAATTATCCAAGGGACAATGGATTTACAAGTAACTGTAAATGACTCTAAATTACTTTCAGCAGCAAACACAAGTGCAAAACTTTTAATTATTGAGAATATGAATCATACGTTAAAGGAATCGGATTCAGATATTCAAAAGAATATGGCGACTTACAATAATCCGGATTTACCATTAAAGGAGGGTTTATCTGATGATATCGTAAATTTCATTAATAATACTAAATGAATGTAATGTTAATATTACCATTTATTCAATCGACATGAAAAATGAGATAACGTATTTATGGGGTATCATTCCTTTGGTTATTATACAGTTGGGACTTATTCTTTATTGCCTTTTAGACTGGTTAAAAAGAAAACAATTCAGATGGATGAACAAATGGGTATGGCTGGTTTTATTTATCTGTATAAACTTTATCGGGGCTATCCTGTATATTATCCTAATCAAAAACTCGGATGATAATAAACTGTAGGGGTATAAAAAAACAATATACGGGTGAATCATCGTTTGCTCTAAGCGGCCTTGACTTAACTGTGGAGGAGAATACTGTATTTGGTTTTCTGGGTCCCAATGGTTCCGGGAAAACTACTACAATAAAGATATTAACTGGATTAATGAAACCTACAAGTGGTGATGCCACTGTAGCCGGAGAGGAAGTAAAAGTAAACTCAATCCGCCTAAGGCAGAAAATCGGGTATCTTGGTCAGGAACCCAAGATGTACGGTTATATGAGAGGCCTGGAACTATTGGTATTTGTTGGAAAGGTATTTGGTTTTTCCCATGTTGAAAGCAAGAAAAGGGCCTGTGAATTATTAGAGATGGCAGGTTTGGGAGAAGCTGCCGATAAAAAAATTTCAGCCTATTCCGGGGGGATGGTCCAACGGTTGGGGATCGCACAAGCACTGATGGGGAAACCGGAAGTACTGTTTTTGGATGAACCGACTTCGGCACTTGATCCCATGGGCAGAAAAGAAATATTGGAATTTATCCGGAATCTTAAAAAGGACCTAACCATTTTTATGTCTACTCATATTCTTTCTGATGTTGAGAGAATTTGTGATTCGGTTGCCATTATCAATAAAGGAAAATTGGTGATTCAGGGATCCATGCAAGAGTTGAAAAAGAAGTATTCTTCCCAACAAATTGAAGTGGGGTTTGAAACCCGTGAGTCAATGCAATCATTCATAGATGCTTTTCGCGATTTGAATTGGGATATTGTTATTAATGATGAAATAAATAAATTACAAATAAATGCATTGAATATTGAGCAAATTAAGAATAAAATTTTCGAATTTATTTCTGTAAATCATTTTTCTATTAGCAAGTTTGAAATTTTAGATGCCAACCTTGAAGATATTTTTGTGAAGTTGATACAATAATTCCAATCAAATGAAAACAAACCAATTTGGAGTGCTAATCCATAAAGAGTTAATTGAACAAATAAGGTCGAGGCGTTTTATAATTTTAATTGTGGTATTTATTTTTTTTGGAATTACTTCTCCTCTTCTTGCAAAATATTTACCAGCAATGCTTTCTTCCATGATGAAAAATCAAAATATCTATATAACAGTTTCTGAAAGTACATGGAAAGATGCAATCGCACAATACACAAAAAATATCTCTCAACTGGGTGTTTTTATATTAATTCTGTTGAATATGGGAACAGTAGCAAAGGAAAAGGAAATTGGAACGGCTGTTTTTTTGCTTGTTAAACCTGTTTCAAGAAATCTGTTTATTTTAAGTAAGTTTTCATCTCAATTGATCGTCCTTTTTGTTTCCATGGTTGCTGGGTATTTTACCGTAGCTTTTTACATTACAGTTTTTTTTGGATCGTTCCCAATTATTGTTTTTACTAAAATTGAGGTTGTCGTACTTTTGTATTTAATAGTCATTCAGTTTATTACTATTTTTTATAGCATTTTGGTCAAAACTTCTCTATTAGCAGGTATTTTGGCATTGGGTACTACCTTTTTATTAGGTGGTATTTCTATGCTCGGTAAAGCTGGGTTATATTCCCCAACTAACTTACTTGGGGAAACTCAATGTATTATAAAGGAATCGACTATGAATTGGCAGCCTTTTGTATGTTCAGCCATTATTCTAGTATGTTGTGTGACTTTTAGCCAGAAGTTTTTTAGAAATTGGGAGAATTGACCTCTGAGGTAAGCTTAAAGATAGATAGATAATAATTATAGATAAAATTTATTTATATATGCAAAAACCAGGCATATTGACCACATTTCGCCGGTATTCCTGCCTTTGGTGAAAATTATTAATTGATAAGCATTTAACTCCGGCTTCTGATGGTAAGGATTTTCCGGCCAAAAGTGGTCAGGGTCTCCGGCTTTCCCAATCAAAGTACATTATAAAAAGAATGGTGTTAATTACCACCGACCTTTGTTTAAATTTAAACGGATTGTCATTAAATCCATTAAAAATCCGGCAACAAACAAAAAATCCTACATAGGTTGTCATATAATTTTTTTAAGACATAATATCACCAGACTTCACCAGATTGATTCTGGTCAATTCTGGGAGAGTTTATATAGATTTTAAAGGGAAAGGTTGGCTCAAAATGATCTATCCGTGGCGACCTTAAAATATCGTAAAAATGTTAATTGTACTTACAAGGTTTTTCAATCCATTTGTTCACCGCTATTCAACGGGGAAATAGCTTTGATATTCTGAATTATATCTATCCTAACGGGAAAGCTAAAGCTATAATCACAGGAAATAATAATGTGCCAACTTCCAATGGCTTTCTGGCACCTTTTAAACACCCTTTGATTTCAAATGTGAGTTCTTTTTTTAGTCTTCCTTCAGATGAGTTACAAACTTTACCCTCATTGTCGGTTCTGCGGGCAGGTCGTTTTAATACTTTAATATAATTAATCGGTCTGTAAAAATAAAATTGACATCGGCATTTTGGTGATGTAACTTTGATTTATAATTAACTCATTTTAAAATGACTGTAAAATCCTGTAATTATGAAAAAAATTGTCTTTTTGAGTTTGATTTTTTTCTCACTGGCAGCCTTTGGACAAAAGGTTGAGAAGAAGCAAGTAGATTTAAAAGCTGAAGAACAAGCTATTCGCTCAATCTCGATGAATTGGCTTGAATTAATAAAGAACCATGATGATGCTGGTATAGCTGCACTCTTTGCCAATGATGGAATAGAGTATAATGAGAATCAAGAACCCGCTGTCGGCCCAGTTGCGATTCAGAAATCGTTTACTCAAACTCAGCAACAAAATCCTAAAGAGGTTGTTAACTGGACTACTGATCGAGTCGAGATTGCCGCATCCAGTGATTTGGCTATTGAATATGGGAGTTGGGCTTATACAGGTTTAGGCCTGAACGGAACGGGAACAGACCACGGTAAGTATATTACTGTTTATCGAAAGGTTAATGGTACATGGAAGGTAGTTGCGGATATTGGAAGCAGTACCAAACCGAAGGAACCTTCAAAGTAATATTGCATTAATAAGCAGTACTAATAATCTATTTTTTGTATAATGCTGTTTAATTAGTTTCTACTGCTGAAATTCGATTAAGTTGAGTTTCTTTTTATTGGTATTGCAGATACAGCACTCATTTAGCGCATTTTTAATCAGGAGATGTCTTATTCTATTATGATTTAAGCAATAACCTGAAACGAAGTGTAAAATCCGTCCTTCTCTGACCACAAAAAAATCGGTCTTCTTTCATCGAACATTCAAAACAAAATAACAAAGATTTAACTCCGGGTTTCATAACTCAATCTGCACGTTAGTTATGCAAATTGACTTGCATTTATTGGTTTGCGGGTTCCCGGGAGGTCAAGAGATGGGGATAAAATGAATATAAAGTATATGCAGTTTGACTTTTTATTTTCGTCCGGGTCATCACCCATCTCCTGCCCCGGGCATGACCTCCCGGTCGGGCTTCCTCACGTATCCCCTCTCCATAATAGGGGAAAATGGTGTTTAAATATGGGGGTCAATACTCTAAAAGAAATTTTTTGCCCGGAAATCTCAAAAGTTGACTTTTCGTCAAAACGGATTTAAAAATTTGGCCCGGTTTTTCAAAATAAAAGGGACTTTCCCAAGGTGTATATATTGACCACAACAAAATCCGGTCATCCTTCACCGAGCACACAAAACGAAACAACAAGGATCTAACTCCAGGTTTTGGTGGTCAATTTGTTCAAGCCAACTATGGGCAAGGTTATTGACATTCCCACTCAGATCTTAATGGTTCTACTTTTTAATCAATCCAATTGTTTTTTTCGGATTTATTAATAATCTTTTCCCATCAGAACTAAGGTCTGAACCTTTTTTAATCAGTTCTTTGACTTTATCAGGAGTTAACGATGGATCAAGGGCAATTAATTTAGCTGCAAGATTGACAACAGCCGGAGCAGACATTGATGTTCCCGACAATTTCATGCGTTTACCACCAGGCACAAAACTTTCAACCTCAAAACCATCAGAATATACATCTACTGATTTACCTGTAGATGTAAAACTGGCAAAATCCCCAGCCTGATCAACTGCTCCCGCAACTATTAAGTTTGGTAGACCCAGGCTGGCGGGGTAAGATTTTGAAAATTCGACATTATCGTTTGAATTACCGGCTGCAGCGACAAAAAGAATCTCTGGTGCACTTTTAATAGCATTAGAGATACCTTCGTAAGCAATATTAAACATCTCTTTTGCTAAATTGGCACGCTCTTCAGAATCTTTACCAATGCCATTTGCTTCTAAGGCACTCTCATATTCTTTTTGAGTGTCACCCCAACTCATATTTACAACTCTAACCCCATGTTCCTTGAAATAATTTATGTTGTCCATACAGTCTTTTGCAAATCTTTCAATGTCAGCTTTATTTGGCGGTGTAGGAATAATCTTGTAATCATAAGTTATGCGAACAATAAGAATACGGGCAGCAGGGTTACCTGCTGATGCAATACCTGCAACATGTGTACCGTGGATATAATCAATATATAGATTTAATTCCTCTATGAAAGATGAAACATCTTCCGGTTTTAAATTTGCCATTTTCTGCTTTAAATCTTTTGCCTCAGGACTTTCTATATTTGACGTTACATCGAGTAATCCTTTAACCTGCGAAATCATCTCAAGATAGCGTTTGCGCTGGTTTTCATCCAATGGAAGTAAGGCTCCTGTAGTTCTATAATTGTGAAGATCATAAGCAATCCCATATATATCATCAATATAGCCGTTCCCGTCATTGTCTTTACCATCTAATGTCTCCTTTTTGTTCTGAAACATTATGGGTCCATATACTGTAGGATCGACTCCGCCATCCCAGATACCAATCACTACAGTTTTAAGGTTTTGTTCATCGGAAAAGGAAACATCGCGGTCATCCCATATATTTTTCTTTTCAACATTATTCTTGTCAATATAGTTCTGCAATACATCGACAATTATGTTTTTGTATGGAAGCATTTTTTCTATAAAAAATCTATCTCCGATGATTGCTCTTGCTATTTCACCACTTATTATTCCGGTTTTTTTAGCTGCTGGATCGTACTGACTCTGTAGACTTCCAATTATCAGGTTCTCATTAACTATTTCAGCGCCCCCTTTCTGGGATTTCACTTCATCCCTGACAATTTCCCAAGGGAGTTTTTCTACAGATGATTTTAGATTTTCATGAAAAAGATCAGTTTTGCTTTCTCTGGCACTATCTGATGCTATAACGGCTTTGTCAAAAATGCCACTCATTAGTTTAGCAGAGGGTTTTGTCTCCAGATTCTTAATTATTTCGCCAAATTTTCTATATTTCGAATAATCTGCTTCAATTAAAGCAAAAGACCCTAGATCACCATAATATTCCTTCAGTGTACTGGTGTCTTCAATTTTGTATTTTTCCATTATATCAAGGATGTCCTTTTTGTATTCTGCAATAAGCTTCTTAAATGGTTCATCTGCAGTCAGAAATTCTGATGGCAAAATATCCACCTTATAAGTCAGCCTTGGAAGATCAGCCTGAGAATGTACTGTTATTTTCTCTTTTTGTGCCTGCAACATTCCAGACAATCCTAAAAGGATTATTACACCTATTAATTTTGATTTTTTCATGACATTAGAATATAAATACTACTAAGAAATTAATTAAAAGACTCTTATCCTGAAGTAAATTTACTATGAATTAGTACCAAAGTCAATTTTAATTCTAAGATTTTCAAATAAATAAACGAACTGTCATCTAGAAGTACTTTAAGTACTGACGGCAGTGTCCCTTTATCATAGATTTAATCTTCTCGAACCCAATTATATCAGCCATGTCTCTGACCAGATCGGGGTTAGATATTTCAAACCTCTTGTCTACTAAGAAACTTCCTATATCCTGATACTAATCCTAAAATCCATCCTTCTCTGACCACCTCAAAATCCGGTCTGCTTTCACAGAACATCCAAAACAAAACAACAAGAACTCTGGGATATTTAGTCGAGTCATACTGCATTTTCTTTATTGTTGTTCTGAGATGGTTCACCTCCGACTTTAAGTAATCAAGAACCACTGAAAATCAACAATGCTAATTCCATTCCCATTATCCCTCTTCTAATGAGGGATTTTGGTGATGGTAACGTTGAGTTCATTTAAATGGATTGTTTGTTAAAAATATTTTTATCCAAATACTTGACTTATATTATAGTTGTCTTGTAACTTTGGTTAAATCAATTGTTCATTGGTTATTTAATTTTTAATTGTAAAAGAAGTACTGATGCATAGGTATTATTGTCTTAATAAAAATGCACAAACCAATGGAGTTCATGAAGTCCACAGATTAGGTTGTAGATTTTTACCAAAATCAGAACATAGAATTAATTTAGGATTATTTAATAATGTTCAAGAAGCAATAATGAAAGCCTTGAAAACACATCCTTCTTCAAAATGTTGTCCATCTTGTCTTGAATATGATAGTAAAAACAAGCATTATTTTTCATGAGACAAGGAGAATAGGAGTTCAGTTTTACATTTGTTAGGATTAGGTTAATGCCATCCATCTGGGTTAAGTCCTGGGTGGATGGTTATTTATTTTAACCATATAACATGATATTACTCACTATAATATTATTTGACAAAAAGTAATATTGTATAATAAACTATGAACTTATTAGTTTTAATGTTCATGACATATCAGCCTCGTTTTGGGAAGTATAAAATGTACTCAATAAAATAAAATTAAAACAAAGCAAAAGGATACCCTTATAAAATTTAACTGACATGAAAAAGACTAACAAAATCTGGATTTCAGTATTAACAGTATTAGGATTTGTATTAATTCTTTCCAATAGTTGCAAGAAGTCTTCTGATGATACGACCCCTAGTGTAATTGACAAAGACGGTAATGTTTATAAAACTGTAACCATAGGTACTCAGGTTTGGATGGCTGAAAACCTAAAAACAACCAAATACGTTAACGGTGATTTAATTGGAACAACACCTGTACCAACAACAGATATCTCAGCAGAAAGCACACCAAAATATCAATGGCCTTCAAGCGGAAATGAGAACGATGTAGCTACCTATGGCCGATTATATACCTGGTATGCAGTGACTGATACCCGTAATATCTGCCCTGATGGATGGCATGTTCCTGTTAATGTGGAGTTTACAACGCTGATGACCTATTTGGGAGGTGATACTATAGCTGGTAGCAAATTAAAAGAGACAGGAACAACTCATTGGGCAAGCCCAAATACCGGTGCAACTAATGTAACCGGTTTTACGGCCCTTCCAGGGGGATATCGTGGATATGAAGGTACATACAACTTCATGGGTTATACAGGATATTTCTGGACAGCTACAGAATATGATTCCAATAATGGATGGTTTCGTGGATTGTATTATAATGGAGCCTATGATCATAATCTGAGTAATAGTAAACAAGCTGGTTTTTCAGTTCGCTGTATAAAAGGCCCTTTAGTAGAAAAATAGGAGTTCGATTTTGCATTTGTCAGGTTTTACAAAATAAAAACTTTTAAAATTATTAAAAACTAAATCTTATGAAAAGAAATCTATTAATCTGTTTAGTAGCAGTAACAGGGATTCTAATGATGGGTTGCAGTAAAAAGAGCGACACCAATACTGATATAAAGGCAGCCTATAAAAGTGGAAAATATGCTGCAAAAGGTACTATTACACTCACCGCTGGCGGAGTGAATTATTCAATTCCAATGAAATCCGTAGAAATTATTGCCACCATGACCAATCAAATCCTTATTAATGCTCAAGATACGACTATTGCAGGGTTGAGTACTCCGTTTGTTATCATTGAAATCAATTCGCCTTCTTCTGTCATAACTATTGGTACTTATGCCATACCTGGTACATCTGCAGATGATTATACTTCTGTAACTTATAGTAAAAGCCTGTCTCTATATAAAGCTGTAGCTTCAATAACCGGTTCAAGTGCTACCATTAATATTACTAAACTCACAGACACAGCTATCCAGGGCACGTTTACGGCAACTGTTGTACCCCAGGTAAAAGCTTCCGATGTGGTTATAACAAACGGTATTATTAATTGTACTTATTAGGCATCACCTCAGTGGTTATTGGTAAAATTATTGACCTTGACTATCCTTTACTTTCGTTATATGCTTGTTGTTTAGTTATGTTTGTTAAGTGTAATCTGACTTGCTAGAAGTGGTCAAAGCGTTTGTCTTTTGTATAAACGATTCAATTTTGTTCAGCATAGTTTCTTTCTAAATATCAATTAGAAAACTCTGTGGTATTAAAGAAATGTAAACTGATATATAATAATCCTTTTTTTTTAACTTTAAATTGGAATACCGTTATGAATTATAAATTTAATAATCTATTAAATGAAATCCCTTATAAGAAGTTTTCTGGTGATAACAATTGTCTGCTTTTCATTTAATTCTTATGGTCAATTTAAGTTTGATCTTAAAAAGAGTATTGATGCTGTCCAAAACGGAATAAAAGGAACTAAAAGTAAAACAGACCAGAACAAACAGGTTCAAAAAGATGGAAAAACTTCTTCAACAGATACAACTAAAACAGGGAATAATAAAGACAACCAGAATTCTGACCAGAAGCAGCCCGGATTACAGTCATAT
>PMIJ01000115.1 GCA_003157015.1 Bacteroidales bacterium | reverse complement strand
TCAATATACCCGCGTTTTCCACCATATGTCGTAACCAGGATAATAGGTATTGCGATCGGTGTGGAGATATACTTTTTCAATGATCCTCAGAGAGTCATATGAAGAAATATCACAATCTGTTATTCCTTTAGAATAGATATGGGGCCAGAATGAAGTAATCAGACCCAAAACAAATATGACAATGATTTTCAAGATTGATTCAGGTTATGAGTATTTGTTTATATATTGATTAACAAATACCATACCAGAATCCTGAAGTTAAAAGATAAAAGGAAGAAGTTATAAGGAAAAAGTCGAGGCGAAGCGCAGACTCTTAGGGAAGCCTAAGGGAAAAAGCAAAAAAAAGACAGGTATTAATAATTTCAGTTTTTATCCGACATGAAATCAAATGCACCCTTTCTTAAATTAATACCATATTCGAGCCAGGCTTTAAGACAAGCAAGAAAGTTGGCCCAGCCTTCGGTGTTTCCTTTCAGCCATTTGATACCGGCTTCATCATTTTTCCTCTCTTTCTCGGTAATGGTAACAAGCGTTGAATTATTAGGTCTTGGAGTGAGTGCCATCTCAACAAACAGTTCGATGCCATCCAAATCCCAGTAGAATGATATGTATTTGTTCTTCTCAATTTTCCCGACCCGGATCGGAGCGTCCGATTCAAATTCAGGGAATCGCCAGATTATTTTTTTTCCCTCTTCCATTTTCCCGGTGCCTTGTGAAATGAAATAGTTTGACATCTTAACAGGGTCGATAATTGCATCAAAGACCTCATTCAGAGGTTTTGATATCTGAATAGCTGCTTTTAATTCAAGGGCCTGATCTTTCATTGGAACCTGGTTTTAATATCTGATTATTGCAATGTCATTAACAAATTTAACGAAACGTTTGTTTATAAATAACTAAAGAAAGTCTATTTTCTGTGCAGCTCTCCCGATAAATCGGGACAATTTGTGCTTCTACGAGCATCTCTGGTTATGCTGCTGTTTTTTTAGTCACGCAGAGAACCACGGAGGATATCAAAGAGGGCCCAGAGAATTCATGATGTTTTTGTTGCTTACATTATTCTAGAATTTATTTCCGCAATCCTCCATGTTTCCATATTCCACCTGAATAGTTGAGTGTTCAATTTTAAATTGTTCATGAAGGTGACGCTGTATTGAACCAATAAAATTTACATTTGTCGGAACACAGGTGGTTAGATGTACGGTAAGCGCAGCATCAGTAGTCCCCAGAGACCAGATGTGCAGATCATGAACACCAGCCACTTCCGGGAGGCTCTTAAAATATTCGTGCACATGTTCGATTTTAATGTTCTCAGGAACTGCATCGAGAGCAAGATTTACAGAATCGATCAGTAGGTTATATGAACTGTACAGTATAACGGCTATAATGGCAAAAGAAACGAATGAATCAATCCAATGGATTCCTGTAAATATCATGATAATCCCTCCGACAACTACTCCAAATGACACAAGGGCGTCCGCTACAAAATGAATAAACGCACTCCGGATGTTGATATCATCCTTTTTCCCTTTCATAAAGAGCCATGCAGTAAATGCATTTACAGCGATACCAATTGTTGCTACGATCATAACACTCCCGGCATTAATTTCAACCGGATTACGAAGTCTCTGAATAGTTTCATAAAGTATAATACCAACGGCAACAAGCAACACAATTGTATTCAGTAGTGCAACAAGAATGGTGGAACGGCGAAACCCATAGGTAAATTTCAAAGTCGGCTTTCGCTGAGATAAAATAACTGCAATCCAGGAGAACACGAGTGCAAGAACATCGCTCAGATTGTGGCCCGCATCAGCTACCAGAGACATTGAGTTAGAAAATACTCCGGAAAGAGCTTCTGCAACGACAAATATGATATTTATGGAAATTCCAATCTTAAAGGCTGTCCCTAACTTAATATCATGATTATGTGAATGTTCGTATTCCATAAATCAGCATTTGTTAATTTTTTTCACTTCCACACTATTTCCTTCACACTGTAAAACAGGACAGCCCCTGGCAAATTCAACTTTGATATATTTGTCCATTATTCTAATTTTTTACGACAAAGAAACACAGAGCCCGGGGAGAAGGTTCAATCAGAGCTTTTACGGTAAAGTATATTATAGTTTTTTCGTTTTTAACCGGGCCTCTCTGATTAACTGGCCATGAAGATACATTCCGATTAATCCGGGTGCTTTGGTCCATTTTCCTTCACTTGTTTTTTTATGATATGTGTAGCCGGTAAAATACTGCGTGTGAAACAATAAACGCCCTTCCCCTAAATCTTTATATAACTCCAGTGTGATTAATACGTCACCCTCAATTATAATAGAATATTTTTTCAGATTGTAAGTTATTACATTATTGATATTATCTTTTGAGAAGGATATATAAATCGGCTCGGTTAAAATGTTTTTATATTGCATATTATCAATTGATTTATAGATGTTTAGTCTATAAGTAACAGAATCATATGTGCAAATGGCCACATTAAAATTTATATCTTCCAGCTTTACTTCTCCTTTGGTATCAAC
This sequence comes from Bacteroidales bacterium, assembly GCA_003157015.1. GTDB lineage: Bacteria > Bacteroidota > Bacteroidia > Bacteroidales > VadinHA17 > LD21. Next base: position 9,278 of record PMIJ01000115.1, on the reverse strand, counting down.
TTTTATACCCAGCTCGGAACCTAAGCTGTTATTTTCAAAACCCGATCTTAGAGCGTCAGTAACAACCGGAGTTCCCAAAATTATTTCTTTTGTTTTGTGATAGTAAACTTTTACTTCAGTTAAAAAATATGATTTTGGGTCGAGGTATACGTTTTTTATTGAATTTTCCTTGAAGTAATCTACTTTATAGGATTTGGATTCGTATCCGATAATTGAAAACCGTATAGAATCATTATTGTAGGCATTGTCAAGTTCTATCGAGAAATTTCCGGACTGATCAGTAACGGTTCCGACATTCCTGCCAATAATGCCAACGTTCGCAAAAGCAATCTCTGACTTGGTATCACTGGAAAGAACTTTGCCTGCAAAAGACTGACAGAAAACAGTGACAGGTATAAATAAGAGAGAGAATGACAATCCTGCTTTAATTTTCAACCATGTCCAAAAATCGAAGAGAACATTGAAACCAATACTAACGTCAGGCATTATTTTAGGGTTTGATCTTCCGTTATCAACAATCAAAACCGAGTTTTTGTTTAAGATATTGTCATGAAAAACAAAATATTTTTATCAACACTGATTACCGGTCTGTTCAGTTGATCTTGAATCCCCGCGAGCGCATTGGCTTCGCCGAGCTCTCCGCCAAGTGGCGGATCGGTTTTTCGTAGCTTGCTGCGAAGAGCTTCAATTCACAGAACAATCAAATGCACAAAGAACCAATTATTATAAATTATTTATATTCCGGATCTGTTTTGTAGGGTTCCAGTCGGGGAATCCAGCGGGGAACACTTTTTTTATATTTACGGTACTCATCACCAAATTTTTTTTCCAGATCGGGCTCCTCATAAAAAATATACCAGATATTATTTATGATGAAAAATATCAAAGTCCATATAAAAATATTCAGCGATAAAATTGCAATTGATTCTCCGGTTAATACAATTAATACTCCGATTATCATAGGATTTCTTACGTATCTGTACATTCCGTCTATAACCAGTTTTCCGGTAGGACTCCACGGTGCCAGCGTTCCTTTACCAATACTGACAAATTTTGTAATTGTCAGTATCATAGTATATAAGCCGGTGAATATTAGCAGAAGACCTGCGAGCAATGCAAAAATATTATGAGGCAGGATATTCTTTTCAATATTTAAAGGAACAATAATTAAAACAATCACCGGCAGAATAAATGAGAATATCTGCTTTAACAGGTATTTCATTTTTTGTCAGTTTTTTTTGACAGACTCTCCTTAACCCGGAATTTAACTATTCTTTCTATCAGTTCAAAAGGAATTGGTTTATCAAGCGGAAATTTTACTGATCCTTTAGCTCCCTCATAAACCGATAATTCTTTTTTAAATGCTTCAATTCCTGAAGGCGTCGGATAAAATCCAATGTGACTTTTAAAACCAGCAAAATGCACCAGGTTCCCCCTGAATTTAAAAGTAGGGATACCGTAATTTATTGTCTGCCCTGCCTCAGGAGCTGCTTTTCTAATTGTTTCCCTTACTTCCTGCAAAAGTTTTTGAGTCTTTTCGGGAAAACTGCCAATATAATTATCTATGTCTATGAATCTTATTCTGGTCATTGCCATAACTGGTAAGCTTTAACGGTAAATTTTAAATGTAATCAGATCTCGTAAATAACCGAATGTGTATCAGCAAATTTACGAATTGATCTATTCATCTTCTGCGAAAGTTAAAATATAGTTATTGTTGTCAATGATGGAAAACTCTGTTGCTCCGTAAAATGCTTTTTCCAGGCCCTTAACAATTTTTACATTATCTTTTATATTCTTAAAAAATGACCGGATATTCTTAATCCCAATATAAAACAGGAGAGATCCGCCGTCCTGCCTGCTAATTGCAGGTAATTCACCGGCTAAACTCTCAAATGTCTGGAACATAAAAACCACATTTCCCGATTTCATCATAGCCCAGGTATAATCACCCTGTTCCGGAACTGTAGCTATAAGTTCAAACCCTAATAATTTGTAAAATGAAATTGTCTGATGAATATCTTTAACGATGATGTTTGGAGATATTGTTTCCATAGAGACTGATTTTTCCTTAAAAACATTTAAGAGCTTACAATTGTTTGATTTAGAACTTAACTTTATAATACCAATTTATTTAAAAAACTTTCCAGCTCTTGATACGAAGTGGACAGCAAAATGATCATTTAATAACGCCTTCGCATGCTTCAAAACGGGTCATAATTATCTTTTACCAGAAGTAAAATTCTTTTTGAAATATAGATTTAAACAAAAAGGTATTATGAAACTTTTCTAAGATAAATCACTTATCAGAGTTGTACTGTTTATACCAGAATAACGCCACATCTGCATAAGAGTAATTTTCAGTTTTAATGAGTTTAGTATTGAAAATTTTTTTACCTATCATATGCTCTATCTCTTTCTCATTCTTATCAATACCAAAATTGTAAGCTGTGGCAAGAAATTTTATGACTGACATCTCATCTTTACGGTCCCTATTAAAGTTTCTTTCGCAGATCTTAATAAAAGCAATCAGATAACAGATCTGACTTTTCGGATCTTCAAGATCTGAAACAATAGATTTCCTGAAATCTTTAATATCGTCATAATCCGAAAGATTTTTAAAAGAGATCTCTGATTTTTGTCCCGGAACAGCTGACACTTTTTCCCTGATTAACTCGGCAAAAGAAGGTTTCATCTGGAACTGGCCGATTGAAAAATCGGCATAATCATTACCCAGGTTTATGTAGAGGGCTTTAAGCAATGTGATTTCTATCTTATCCTGAAGAGCTGAATATCTGACAAGCTCCGGGAAAATGATTGAAATGGCAAGCGGATATGAAATATTATTTTTTGCAAGAATAGGTTCCATCCAGCTTCTGTTTTTTTTCTCAAAATTTATGGCTTTTTTCCAATCGTCGCCAAAAATATCCTGGTAATTTATCGATTGTGACAATCCCGGTTTCATCAATCCCGTAAAAAGGAAGCATATAAATAACACCCTCATTTTAATTATCTTTTTAAACCTCAAAGAACGCAAAACATGCAGAACAGAGAGTATCTGATTCTGTTCTTTGTGATCTTTGTGATATATCTTTGTGCTCTTTGTGGTTAAATGATTTTATCTAAGGATCAAATCTAGAATGGTATTTTGCACTGCATTATTGCATTCCTTTTTGGAGAGTAGTACATATAAGCAAGGTAAACCTGACCTTTGAATTTTATTAGTCGGAGATTAAATAGTTCTGACATAACTGTGCCATCACTGAAAGTAAGTGTCCCGTAATTATAAAATGCATATTTAGTGTTCGCACTATTAACAAATAAATCTTTAGCACCAGCAGCATCTGACTTCAGGGTAAGAAGAACTTTATTTGAAAGATCGATTACCTTATCATAGGTTGAAAACAGTATGTCATCATACTTAATATTGCTGTTCAACGTACCTCCAACATTTTTAAGCGGATCATAAGTAACGCCGGGTATATTTGTGACAAGCTTGGGCAACATACTCATTGGACCACCACCCTGTACCATCTTTTGCTGCATCTCCTGTGCATACTTCATTGAAAGATCCATTCTTTCCTGATCTGTTTTAGCATTCTTAATGGCCTCCTCCATTTTCTTTCCGTCAGCCTCACTGATAGCAACATTTTCAGTTACTATTGCCGCAAACTTATCCCTCGATTTTGTTACTTTAAATTCTTTAATCTCGGCGTATGGGCCATAGTTTTTTCCGGCGAATTTTATCAGGTATTTTTCACCTGATTTGCTTATATATTCATTATTAGCCCATGGAGTTGCTGGTTTGGTTGCATCGGTACCTTCGACGTTGTCAAATCCTGTCAGTCTTGGATCGCCTGTCTTTATCGGTCCCTGGGTAAGTCCATCCTTAACAATATAATAAGCGCCGGAAACTTTGTCTTTTATCAGGATGGATCCGTCGTCTTTTATGTTGATTGTAATTTCTGAATACATAAGTTTCAGATTTCCTCCAAGCTCAAATATAAGTTCCGGCTGGTCACAGGCACATTTGGGTTCAGGTTCCTGTTTGGCAGTTTTAGAGCCCTGTTCCGGCTGTACTTTAACTTCATTAGTTACAGATTTGGCAGTCTTATTCAATAATTTATCAACCTGGGCATTGACCGGATTCCCTGTGAATATGCAAAATGCCAGCAGAATCACGATTGATTTTTTCATATTATTAACTTTAGTTCATTATCAAATATAAACATAACTTTTTAACTATGAAGATTGCCCGGTGTTCAAATTCATTTTAAAAAAATCCGGTACCTTTTCAGGGGTACCGGATTGCATTGAAGATATCAGGAATGAAAAAACAAGGAATTACTTAAATTTTGAGGATTTTTCCGGCACTTGTTCGAGCCCACTATTAGTCATGACCCATAAACTGTTGCCCGATTCCCAACTGGATTCCAGGTATTCGTTAGATTCATTTCTGAACGAGGAGTGGAGAAGGATCCTTGGATTGTTCTCAAATTTTAAAACAGTACCAGTCGGAATATAGAGGTTAATGCCCACATTATCAGCTGACCATTTGCGTCCGGCAGGACTGGTAAAATATTCATCAAGATGAAGAGTATCTCCTTTGATACCATAATTAAACAGCAGTCCCTCTGTTCTCTTTAGAGCTTCTGTTTCAGTACGGCCTGATGCATATTTTCTTGCCTCAATAGTTGTTGATTTATTATCAGCTCTGTCGACAGCTAAATATGAGCGGATGTACAGTTCTTTTTTGTCATCATTGATGTATACCGAATACTCTTTATGAGGAAGAACAAAATCTTTTTCGTATTTGAGATCAGCAATCTTGTTATCGGTTACTATGTAAAGAGTATCCGGAGTAGCAGGAAGAACTATTTCAGCTGATGTTTTGGCAGAATGGGCAAAACTGACTCCTTCATTAAGACCAATAACAGTCAGAGCTGAAATTGCCATTACCCAAACGACAAAAGCTACCAGGCTTACGACACCATCTCTTGCACTGAACCAGAATATCATTTTTACACCCCAGTAAATAATGGCAATCATGGGTAATATTAAAACGATCGATGTCAGGAATGTTATCCAGGGAACTGCTGAAGGCGATACAAGATAATTCAGGAAGTCAGTGAAATTGATAAGGTTGATTCCAGACGATTCAATTGAGTATACGCCGGGGAATTTGAAAACAACAACCATAACAAAGCATAATATGGAAAGGAATCCTGTGAGGACCAGAACAACACCTATCATTATCAGGAGGATACGAAGGATAATATAAAATACTCTGCCAATTGCCCTGAAAATTTCATTGATGGCATTCCCGATTCCTGATTCACTTTTATAACCAGTGTTGTATTGAGAGGATCCGGTCAGTTGATTGCTGTTGAATTGTCTGTTTTGGTTTATGCTTGTGTGATATGATTCACCGTACATTGCTCTTTTTTGAGCATCTGTTCTGGCAACCGGAAGTGCAATCCACAAAGCAATGTAAATAAATATGCCTACGCCAAACATTGCCGAAATAATAAACAGTATCCTGAACAGAACGGGATCGTTATCGAGATAGGCCCCTATGCCACCGCAAACGCCGCTGATTATTGAATCATCGGGATTGCGATACATTCTTTTCTTCTGAGATTGATACTCCGGTGCTGCTGTCTCAGGCTCACCATGGTCAAAGTCTTCCGGTTTGCCTATAATTGAGATCATTGCTGCAACGTTTTCTATCGTAATAACACCGGCCAGGCCTTTCTGTGACTGAAATATTTCTGCTATCCGCAATTCGATATCCTCAATCGTTTCATTTCCGCCCTGTGAATTGCCAAATCGGTTATTTATCGACTGAAGATAGTCACGCAGTTTCCTAAATGCCTCCTCATCAATCTGAAACAGTATGCCGCCCAGATTTATATTAATTGTCTTGTCCATTATTATCAGTTTTAAGTGGTTAATATTAAGTTATCTGGTTCTGATCAGATTTACTGATTCGACAAGCTCCTGCCACGATTTGTCAAGTTCGGCAAGATATTTCCGGCCTTCTTCGGTAAGTTCATAATATTTCCTTGGCGGACCCTGCAGAGATTCTTCCCAGCGGTAGCTGAGCAGACCTGCATTTTTTTGCCTTGTCAGGAGCGGGTAAAGGGTTCCTTCAACAACTATCACCTCTGCTTCCTTAAGTTCTTTAATTATGTCACTCGCATAACATGAATTCCTGGACAACACCGAAAGGATGCAATACTCCAGTATCCCTTTGCGCATCTGAGCTTTATTATTTTCTAAATCCATGGTATTTAATTTTAAAAGTTTACGCTTCAATTAGTTGTAAAACCAGGCTGCTATATTTTCAAATTCTTTCTTACTGTTTCAACTTCTTTTTTTACCGATTCTTTAATATTGTGAATATTAACCGGGGCTCCTTTCATCTCAATTTTCTGTGCAGTAGTTTTAGCTTCAGGTATTACTATATATAAAATAAGATAAACCAAAGCTCCGATTCCACCTGCCAGGATAAAGGCAACGAAAATAACCCTGATAATAACAGGGTCAACATCCCAATAAGCTCCCAGTCCGGAACAAACGCCACCGATCACCCTGTGATCAGTATCGCGGTACATCCTGTGATAACCGGGAGATGAAAACTTTTCGCGTGCTGATGGGCCTTCGTTGTCTGAAATGTCTTCCGGAGCACCTAAAACAGAAATTATCTGATGGACATCGTCCATATTAATTACCTGTTTGTAGCTAGTAAGCTTAGCGCGAAAAAGTTCCGCCATGCGGGTCTCAATATCTGAAAGAATCTCAGATGAACTCTCTTCTCCGGCAAAATGAAGTTCAAGATTCTTCAGATATCTTTTTAATTCGGTATATGCGTCTTCGTCGATGTTGAAAGCGTATCCGCCCAGATTAATGCTGACTGTGATTTTCATGGTGCTTTTAAATATTTACTACTGTTTAATACATGTAACATGACAATGCAAAGATATATATAAAATAATATACTATGCAATACATAGTACTAAAATAATGCAATTATTTTTCAATTTATTTTTTAATGAGCAAATAATCAGGAAGATATAAATGAATTATTTTTAAAGATTAATAAAAATTTATTTATTGAAGTTTGTTTTTGGTACAAAAACGCATTGATCGGTAAACAACATCTCACCAAGAAGACCTATTTAATTTATTTGCTGATTATTTGTTGAGATTGCTTCGTCTCCCGATTTCATCGGGATCCTCGCAATGACCGTTTACTTTACTTATTTTGCTATGGATCCCGGCCTGAATTTACCTTACTTGTAGTGTCATTGCGAGCGCAGAGAAGCAATCTTAAGCTTCCATTCTGTATTAAAATGACAAAATGGAGGGCAAAACCAAACTGTAGGATGGGAAGCTAAATACCCAGCAAATTCCTATATTTATGCAAATATTTTCATAATGAAAAAGAAATACAAGTGGGGTATTCTCGCACCGGGCAAAATGTCAGCAAAATTTACTGGCGGACTTAAATTGCTGGAAAATGTTGAACTATATGCGGTCGGATCGCGTGACCTGATTCGGGCAAAGCAGTTCGCTGAAGAATTTGGATTTAAGAAATTCTATGGTAGTTATGAAGAACTTGTGAATGACAAAGAGGTGGATGTGATCTATATTGCATCTCCTCATTCTCATCATTTTGAGCATACTATGTTATGTCTGAAAAACAGGAAGGCAGTTATCTGTGAAAAGGCATTTGCACTGAACAGCAGAGAGGTAAAAGCAATGATAAGTGAAGCGGAGAAACAGAAAGTCTTTCTCATGGAAGCCCTCTGGCCGCCCTTCCAGCCAATTTACAGGAAAACAAAAGAGATTCTTCTTGGCGGAGAGCCCGGAAGGATAATTCATCTCAATGCCAGGTTTTCTTTCCAGGCTCCTTATAATCCGGCTGACCGTAAATTCAACCTTGAGCTGGGCGGAGGCTCACTTCTTGATATAGGAATATATCCCTTAATCGATGCTCTTTATTTCATTGGAGTTCCTTCGGAAGTCATTGCCAAAGCTTCATTTGCGGCATCCGGGTCAGAAGATACCATAAGCATAATTCTTGGTTTTGGCGATGGCCTGATGGCGACTCTTTACAGCTCGTTCCGTACTGCTGGAGGCATAGGATGTGATTTACTATGTGAAAACGGAAACCTTTTCTTCTCTCGTGCCCGTGATATGTCTCAAAGACTTAATGTTGACCTGAATGGTAAAGAAAATACCGAATATTCACTATTGCCTGATGGAATGGGATACCAGTTCGAGGCAATGGAAGTTATGAAATGCCTTGATGAGGGTAAACTTCAGAGCGATATAGTACCTCATTCCTTCAGCCTTAATCTGATAACTACACTCGACAGGATAAGACAGTCCGCCGGGATAGTATTTCCGGGGAGAGACAGTTAAGGGAAGACATCGTGAAAAGGAGAAAGGCGAAAGTCAAAAGGTGAACATAAACATTAAATTCAAAGTTCTGAAGTCAACAGTAAGTAAACCAGAATCGATCAACCAGGAACCAGCAACAATTACCCAGGTGTCAAAATCCAGCTCAGATATAATCGCTGAAGGAGAATTCTACAGGAAGAAACTTCTCCTGAATATGATTATTCCCGGAATATTTGTTTTTTTAATGTGGCTCGTGAAGATTATTGAGGTGCTTTTTGATATTGATCTTTCACGTTTTGGAATTTATCCTTTGACAATACAGGGATTGCCAGGGATTTTATTTTCGCCTTTTATTCATGCTGACTTTACTCATCTGTTCAACAACTCGATACCTCTGTTTTTCCTTTCAATAGCGCTTTTTTATTTTTACTCCGAGGTAGCATTAAAAGTATTTATCTGGACATATTTTCTTACCGGATTACTTGTATGGATTGCCGGAAGAGCCGCCTGGCATATCGGAGCAAGCGGACTGATTTATGGTCTGGCATCGTTTCTTTTTTTTAGCGGTATAATACGCAGGTACTTCAGGCTCATTGCGTTATCTCTGCTTATTGTATTTCTTTATGGATCAATGGTGTGGGGTCTTTTTCCCGGAGTTTATAAAAATGTTTCCTGGGAATCGCATATGCTTGGTTTTTTTTCGGGAGTAATACTGGCTGTCTCCTACCGTAATCAGGGTCCCCAAAAGCCTGTCTATGAATGGATGGCGGAGGAGACAGAGAAAAATGGAGAAGAAGAGAACGATGGAAATGAAGAAGAGGAAACTGAAACACTGCGTTAAGATGAAAGACAAAAGTAAACAATCATGA
>PMIJ01000173.1 GCA_003157015.1 Bacteroidales bacterium | reverse complement strand
CAGGAATTTCTATTGGCAGGATGGTTATGGTGGATTCTCTGTCAGTAATTCGGGTGTTGATGCAGTAAAAAGGTCTATACTGAACCAAAAGAAACATCATGAAAAAGTATCATTTACGGATGAATATAAAAACCTTTTGGAAGCATATGGGATTCCATATGAAGAAAGATATCTCTGATGTTTTTATTTCGCCCCCTACGGGGCTTGATATTATTATGGTAGTTCTTACGTCGGGTTTGGCCCGACGTTAACATATATAAGGCCTACGGCCTTTTTCATCATATCTTTTCTTAAGGCCCTTATCCATTTACTGATAACAACATTTCATAAGCCAAACATTATCTCATACTCGAATGATCGTCATAAATACCTGGTGTGCAAAAATAATACTGTCAATTCCTCGTCCGCCAACTGGCGGACGAGGAATCTCATAGGATATAATAATCATTGAACCTGAAAAGAAAGAAAATCAAAATCCTGAATTAATCAAACTGTAGCGACTGACGCAAGCTACTACGCTTTATTTTTTGTATTTCAAGTATATATTGGGTTATCTGACCCGAATGAATATCGTAATATCCTGGAAGCAAATTGATAATGGTCGTTTTCCCGGCGCCGGTAGAACCGACCAATCCTATCTTCAGTCATGCTTTAGCCCCAAAAGAGATATATTCAGAATTACTTTGCTAATATCATATCCGAAGGTGACTGAATTGAACCTGATATCACATTTTACATCTGATAGAGAAACAGGGCTCACAAAATCGGGTATTTCAGGGATTTTTCTTAGGAACTTTATCACCTTCCTGCCGTGCTTCACTCAGACCGATTGCAATTGCCTGTTTACGGTTTTTGACTACTCCTCCTTTGCCGCCTTTGCCTGATTTTAATTTGCCCTTTTTAAATTCGTGCATAACCGTTTCAATCTTGTCCTGGGCTTTTTTGGAATATTTTGTCATGATTATTTGTTTTTAAAAAATGTTATATGAGTATCGGTTATCAATAATAATCTAAGGATAATTAATTATGAGATTCCTCGCTAACGCTCGGAATGACAGGACTTTTGGGGAGACAAATGGAAAAGAGAGGTGGTTCGCCAGTGGCGAACCACCTCTCTTTTCCAATAGATTACAAAATACCCTGTCATTCCGAATGCAGTCACGCTTGGCGTGACGAAATGAGGAATCTTTGGTAGGAAAAACCCTATTAAAAAATTTTAACAAAACTATATTAATATTCATGATTCCTGATACTCATTTTTTTAAAATGAAAGGTGTTACACAAGATTAGTACAAAGCATATCAATCAACAAGTTCAAAATCAATGAACCCTTCTTCAACATTTATTTGTATGAGTCGTGCTTTTAGTTTCTGACCCACTTTTAATCCTCTAAATCCTTTCACCAGTTTTCCTTCAACATGCGGATTAAAAAGACGTATCCATGTACCTTTTGGTGAAGCGCCGCTGACAATGGCATCAAATTCTTCTCCAATCCTTGATTCCATTAGTATGGCATTGGCTGACTTTTCAACCTGCCGCTCTACCTTTTTAACATCATCTTCTTTAAGCGTGCAATGGCTCGCAATTTGTTGAAGTTGTTCCAGCTGGTATGGTACAGGCTTACCTGAGATGGCCGATTTCAGCAAACGTTGCGTGACCAGATCGGGAAATCGTCTGTTGGGAGCAGTAGAATGAGTATAATCTTTTACAGCCAGACCAAAATGACCTTCCTCGCTGTCACCGGGTTTTTCAAGAATATATTCGCCCGACCCTAGAAGTTTAAGCACGCTAAGCGACATATCGGTAAAATTAACCGGGTCTTTTTGTTTGAAAAACGTCAGGTATTCAGAAAGTGATTTGGAATCAGCCACTACCGGCAAAGAAAATCCATGTTCTGAAGCCAGTTCAACGATTCTATCCCACTGCTTGGGAACGCGGACGACTCTCCTTATTGAAGGAAAATTTTTCCCGGTCAGGAATCTGGCCGTAACACCATTTGATGAAATCATAAAATCTTCAATCAGATCTTTAGCCCTGTTTTTCTTCTCCACCCTCATTTCGCTCAAATTATCCCCGTCAAAAACCGGAACTGCTTCAATCGTTTCAAGATTCAGGGCCCCGTGTTCATAACGCAACTCTTTCATCTTCTGCGCCACCTGGTCCTGCAGCTTTATATTTTCTGCCAATCCTTCAACACTTGTAATTTCTGAGGGGACCGGGCCAGTTCCTTCGAGCCAGGAACCTACGCTCATATAGTCGAGTTTTGCACGATTGCGTACAATTGCTGAATAAACATCGGATTGTCCCACGGTGCCATCTTCGCCTACGACCATCTCAACCACTATGGCACAGCGGTCGGCATCGAAACTCAACGAAGTAAGATCTGTTGAAAGTTTCTCAGGGAGCATTGGAAATATCCGGGCTACAGTATAAACAGATGTCGTGTTATGGCTGGCATGATTATCAATATCTGATTGTGCGGCTACCAACGCATCCACATCCGCTATGGCGACAAACACCCGAACCTTGTTTTCGGCGAGTTGTTCTGCATACGATAACTGATCAAGATCACGTGAATCGGTGTTATCGATTGAGCACCACAGCTTATCGCGAAGATCTTTTGCGGTTGAAAGTTTATTAACAGCAGGAGAGGTTATTTTCGATAATTCGGCAACCACAGCCGACGGGAAATCAGGTTCCAGTCCTCTTGCGATCATTGCTTTTCGTGCAATATTCTGTAAAGTGATCCGGTTTGCTTTGTTATCCATCGTAACTTTTTTTAATACTAAGAAAGGACATCAATTATTTCAAATTTTGAAACAGGTACAAAACCCAATATTAAGCACTTGAATTCCTTTCTGCGCTACAAAATTATTGAAAAAAGTTACATGATTCACACATTGTAAGAGAGATGCTTTTGACTTCATCATTTTCTTCAGAAACCTAGAGTAACCATGAAAATGCCTGATAAAGTGACAGTGAGGAAAGAAATATTTAGCTATCCTAACATGTATAGTAATTTTTGTTTAATTTTGAATAACCTCAGCAGATCTTAATAAATAAAGGTATGTGAAAAGCTTTATCTGGTCAGCTATAAAAGCAATTGTTACAGGAGTTATTTTTCTTTCATTTACTAAACCGGTTGTTTCTCAAACATCTAATCAGGGGAATTTTTTGTCAATTGATCAGTTGATACCTCTGCTGGAGAACAAATATCCCATTCAGTTTTTCTACAAACCCGAATGGTTTAGAAATAAAACTTTCCCGGCTTCCATTCTGGGGTTTTCTTTTAAAGAAACCATGACGAGGATTCAGACAACTGCAGAACTATCTGTAGTTACTCTCGATTCAGTTTTATATATTTTTATTCCCGTAAAACCGCCTGTAAAACCCCGCATACAGGAGGAAAACCCTGATTTATTGATAGTCGGTAATCCAGATGATTATGGGAGATATGCCAGGGCAACATTTCACGGGAAGATCCTTGACGGGAAGGATGGAAAACCGTTGGCAGGCGCTTCAATCTTTATTGATAATTTAAAGATCGGAACTAACTCCGATAAGAATGGGGATTACCATCTGCAGGCACCGGTGGGTGAACATACCATCAGAATATCATATATGGGCTATGATGACACTAAGGAGAAAATAAAGCTGGTAAGCGATGGGGCAATGAATTTCAAAGTATATGAAAAAGCTATTAAACTCGGTGAAGTTGTAGTTTACGCGGAAAGGGCTGAATCAAATGTTTCCGGTACACAGATGGGCATTGTTAAACTTGATTTAAAGGCAATTAAGGAACTTCCACTTTCTATGGGTGGAAGAGATATCATTAAGAGTATTTCTCTTATGCCGGGGGTTCAGACAATCGGTGAATTCGGTACCGGCTTTAATGTCCGCGGTGGAAGCGCTGATCAAAATCTGATCCTGATTGAAGATGTACCTATATTCAATTTATCACACTTATTCGGTCTTATCTCGGTAGTCAACTCTGATGGAATTTCAAACGTGACCCTCTTAAAAGCAGGAATTTCCGCAAAGTATGGAGAACGCGCTTCATCGGTGATGGATATACAGCTTGGTCCCGCCAATCCTGACAAAACAACCGTGAAGGGAGGAATTGGTATTATAAACAGTTCTCTTTATCTTGAAACTCCGCTGATTGATAAAAAGATTAACCTTCTGATCGGCGCGAGAAGCTCATATTCAAACTGGCTTCTCCACTCAATCCCTGACATTGATTTAATGAACAGTTCCGCCCATTTTTATGACGCAGAGGCTCTGTTATCCTTTAATGTAAATGACAGAAATAAAATTGACCTTTTCGGGTACCTGAGCAATGACAGATTTGGATTCGCCGGAACCACTGATTATAAGTATACTAATTTATTAGGATCCCTTAGATGGAAACATACATTCAGCAATCAGTTTTTTTTCAATCTGACAGCAGGTATAAGCGATTATCGATTCCAGGTTTCAGAGTCCGATACTTCAAGGCTGTGGGAAGCTTACAGAATTAATTCCGGATTGCTTTATAAAAATACGAAGTGGAATTTTTCGTGGCTCCCAAATGGAAATCATTCCATTGATTTTGGAATAAATGCCGCTCTTTATAATATCCAGCCGGGTAAATTAACCGGACTCAGTGACTCCACGATAATCAATCCTGCTCAAATGCTGCCTGAAAAGGCTTTGGAAAGCGCAATTTATATAACCGATAACTTTACTTTATCTCCTAAACTTGGCTTTGATGTAGGTATGCGCTATTCCTTATACACATACCTGGGGCCGAATAAAGTCTATATCTACCAGTCCGGAGTGCCAAGATCACGTGCAAGTGTAATTGATTCATTAATGTATGGCAATAATAAACCGATTTGCCGGTATTCAGGATTGGAACCAAGGATTTCCCTGCGTTTCACCCTTTCGAACAACAGCTCATTGAAGCTGAGTTATAACAGGATACATCAATATGTTAACCTTGTTTCAAACACAGCAGTAATGGCGCCCACAGATGTCTGGAAACTAAGTTCCCCTAATCTTAAGCCGTTAACCTGCGATCATTTTGCAGCCGGATATTTCAAAAACTTTAAAAATAATATGTACGAAACTTCAATAGAAGTATATTATAAAAGCCTCACCAATGCCATTGAATATAAAAATGGAGCTGACCTGCTTCTGAATCCCTATCTTGAAGCAGATCTGACAAATGTGAGGGGCTATAATTATGGAGTTGAGCTTTATGTAAAGAAGAACAGCGGAAGGCTGACTGGATGGGCCAGTTACACTTTTTCGCGGTCATTGCAACAGTCAAACGGGGTATTCACCGAGGATAAAATCAATGATAATCAGATTTTCCCATCAAACTTCGACAGACCTAATAATCTTATTTTAAATGCAAATTATCATATTTCAAAACGGTGGCGCTTCAATGGAACCTTCACTTACAGTACCGGTCGACCGGTTACACTTCCGGAATTGAAATTCGATTACCAGGGTTACCAGCTGCTTTATTATTCCGACCGTAACAAATACAGACTGCCGGACTATCACAGGCTCGATGTTTCAATGACTCTTGATGAATCATTGAAGATAAAAAGAAAATGGAAAGGCAGCTGGACTTTTTCCATTATTAACCTGTATGGCAGGAAAAATGCATATTCGGTTTTCTATCAAAAAGGAGCTCACCTGGTATCTAATGAATACAGACAATATGATACATATATGTTGTATATAATAGGTCGTCCGCTTCCAATGCTTACATACAATTTTACTTTTTAAAATGAAACCGGCCAGTATGATATTTATGATAATCTCCGGTTTGATGACTTCCTGTTCCAAAGTCTATGATCCTCAAATTGACACAGCAGAAAAGATTTTGGTTGTGGATGGCAGAATAACGAATAAAACAGATGCTTATCATGTTGTTCTCTCCTATGCAAGGTCATTTACTTCAAATGAAAATAGCACTCCCTCTGTTGGCGCCAATGTGTATGTAACCGACGATCTGGAGAATTCCTTCAAATTCAATGAAAGAGGCAAAGGAGATTATGTTTCTGACTCATTGCAGTTTACCGGTCAGCCTGGACATACATACCGTGTTCATATTATTACTTCGGATGGTATTGAATATGAATCGGATCCCCAAAAAATGTTCCCGGAGGTCAGTCCTGACAAGGTTTATACTGAGTTTGATAATGAAAAAATTCTGAGTGGAGTTACCGGATTAAAGGTTAACACACATGGAGCAAGTATATTCATGGACATCCGTAATCAGTCCGATACAGTGCCCCGGTTCAGGATTGTTTCAAATCTGGTGCTTCAATATTATAGTCAAGGCAATTTTCAATTGGATTGGGACCATTTTCTCTTATTGCAATATTATTGCTGGCAGACAGTTAATATCAATTCCAATTTTAACATTACAGACGAGGATTATTTATCAAATTCTGCCTCAATAAAAAACCACCCGGCCGGTTTTTTGGATGATAACAATAACGTTATTGCAATAGAATATTATTCTAAAATCAATATGGATGATACTACTGCAACAGCATATTCTGGCAATTGGCATAATACCTACTTAATTCACCACCGCATTCTTTATTTGAGCCAGTACACGCTCAATCGGGAGACATATATATACTATAAGAGCCTTTATGGACAGATACAATCGGAAGGGAAATTATTTGATCCCGTTGCCGCCCAGCTAAACGGAAACATTAAATGTATAACCGATCCTGAGAAAAAAACTATCGGTTTTTTCGAAGCTTCAGCTGTAAGTTATTCCGAATATATTGTTGATCTGAGGAATTTAGTAAACTCTCAGCCTGTATTAATAAAAACGCAATGTATCCTGCCTCCTGAACCTGATGGCTGCCAGATAGATATACCAAGCAGTAAACACCATAATATTCCTGCATTCTGGATTTCTACTGGAAATACTACGAAAAGTAATTTATAGAACGATCAAATATCATTAAATAAAGTTTGAGAACAGTAATTTTAATATTGACATTAATAACCTGTCTAATGACTTCCTGTTCCAAAGTATATGACCCTCACATTGACACGTCTCAAAATGTTTTGGTTGTAGATGGCAGAATTACTACTAAGACCGATGCATATCATGTAGTTCTCACTTATGCCCGGCCATTCAATTCGAGCGAAAAAAACACCCCGGCTAATGGCGCCAATGTGTATGTAACAGATGATATGGGTAACTCATTCAAATTCAATGAAAGGGACAAAGGAGATTACGTTTCTGACTCGTTGCAGTTTACCGGTCAGTCGGTACACATTTACAGGCTTCATATTGTTACAACTGATGGTACAGAATATGAATCGGATCCACAGAAAATATTTCCAGCAGTATCTCCTGACAATGTTTATGCAGAGTTTGATAATCAGGAAATTCTGGATAGCTATTCCGGATTAAAGGTGAACACCCATGGAGCAGATATTCTCCTTGACATCTCCAATCACTCCGACACACTTCCCCGGTTCAGGATTACATCAGATCTTGTAATTCAATATTATGACCAGAAATGGATTGAGATAGATTATATAAATCGTATCGGGTACCTTTTTGTAAATTATTGCTGGATGACCGAAAATATTAATTCTGATTTTAACCTTACAGGCGGGGAGTATTTTTTAAATTCTGCCTCTGTAAAGAAACATCAGGCCGGTTTTCTGGATGATAATAATACCGTTTATGCACCATATTACGTAGCTGAGATCAATATGGAGGATACGACTGCCATCGCGGAGGTCAATGGTTCCAAATTTACAGATGTTCACCACCGCCTTCTGTTTTTGAACCTGTATACCCTCAATAACGAAACTTATTTATATTACAAGAGCCTCAATCAACAAATGCTGTCTGAAGGAAAATTATTTGATCCTGTCGCCGCCCAACTGATTGGGAACATTAAATGCACAACTGATCCGATGAAAAAAGCCATTGGTTTTTTCGAAGCTTCTTCTGTCAGTTATTTTGAGTATGTTGTTGATTTCAGAAACTCGGCAAACTCTCAGCCTGTATTAATAAAAACATCTTATATCATGCCTCCTGAACCTGATGGATGCTATATAGACAGACCAGACGGCAAACATCATGATATTCCTTCATTCTGGATTTTTACAGGTAATGGCACGAAAAGTATTATATAGAACGATCAAATATCATTAAATAAAGTTTGAGAACAGCATTTTTAATATTGACAATAATTATCGGATTAATGACTTCCTGTTCCAAAGTATATGATCCTCAAATCGATACAACTCAGAAAGTGCTGGTTGTTGATGGTATGGTAACAAATAAAAATGATGCATATCATATATTTCTTACCTATGCCATGCCATTCAATTCAAGCAAAAAAGGCACTCCGGTAAGCGGCGCTAATGTTTATGTAACCGACAATCTTGCCAATTCCTGCAAATTCAATGAAAGAACCACCGGAGATTATGTGTCTGATTCATTACAGTTTACGGGACAGGCAGGAAATACCTACCGCCTTCATATTGTTACAACTGATGGTGCAGTATATGAATCGGATCCCCAAAAAATGTTTCCTGAGGTCATTCCTGACAATGTTTATGCTGAATTTGATAATCAGGAAATTCTGGACCCATCCACAGGATTAAAGGTGAACACTCATGGAGCAGATATTCTCGTAGACATCTCAAATCACTCCGACACACTTCCCCGGTTCAGGATGACATCAAATCTGGTTACGCAATATTATTATTATGAAACCCTTCCAATTGATATTCACACCAAGTACATTTTTGAGTTTTATTGCTGGCAGACAATTAATGCGAATACGACTATTAACATGACCGGTGGGGAATATTTCTTAAATTCTGCCTCCATAAAAAAACATCCGGTTTGTTTTCTTGATGATAATTTCTATGTATGGGCGATAATTTATGATTGCTTAATTAATCTGGCGGATACTACCGGCAGTGCACTTGCAAACGGTTATCAGTTTTACGATATTCACCACCGGATCCTCTATTTAAGTACATACACTTTAAATACTGAAACGTATTTATATTATAAAAGTCTCGATGAACAGATGCAATCGGAAGGGAAATTGTTTGACCCTGTCGCCTCTCAGCTTGCCGGGAACATAAAATGTATAACCGATCCGGAGAAAAAAGCAATTGGCTTTTTCGAAGCTTCATCTGTCAGCACTTCTGAATATGTTGTTGATTTCAGAGATTTGGAAAGCTCTCAGCCTACATTAGTAAAAGAGCCATATAATCTGCCTCCTGAACCTATTGGATGCCGAATAAATAGATTGGGATTTAGAAACATACATCACAATATTCCTTCATTCTGGATATTTTAAAAATTATGAAAACCTTAATATTTTCACTTCTGATAATATTCAACTGCTTTTGTTCAGGTACTGCACAGAACAAGATTGAATCAGTAAAACCCGAAAAGGTCTACCTGCAAACTGACAAGAATATTTATATTGCCGGCGATAACTTATCTTATACTCTGTATTTTAAGGGGAACTCAAAAACGATGAGTAAATATGCTTATCTCATTTTGCGCGACCGTTACAATTTGCCTGTAAGCCAGGCCAGAGTTGAAATTAATGATCAGACCTCTTTTGGATACATCCCGCTTCCCGATACTCTCCATTCGGATGTTTACCAGCTTGTTTGTTACACAAACTGGATGAGAAATGAAGGTGATGATTGCTATTTTACAAAAGAAATAATTATTGCAAATCGATTTGATAAGAAGCTGGAGCGGTTTGACAGTACTATATATACTTATCCGTCAGCTATTTCTGCCAATACAGATTCCGTGAATAAAGCAGAAAATGAAAATCTTTTTATACGACCGGATAAACAGATTTATAAAACAAGAGAGAAAGTAAATTTTTCTATCGATGCTGGAAATGTTCAGAATGATTCAATAATAATATTATCAGTTTCAGTGAGTGAGATCGTCCCCTGGAGTCGAAACGAGCCATCTATTACCGGGTATTTTAGCAACTCTTACAAAACAGAAAAAGAAGGAGGATCAGGGCAAGGACCATATAGGTATCAGCCTGAGATTAAAGGGGCAATTATAGATGGAAGAATTGTTCCTGTGCAACATTCAGACAATCAATCTGTTTCAGGCAACAAGGATTTTAAATCCGACTCAATCAGATATACTGTCCTGGTTTCCGCCCCGGATAGTATCGCAAACCTGCAATACACTGAAACTGATTCCTCCGGGTCATTCAGCTTTCTTCTTTATCCTTATTACGAAGGCAAAGAGTTAATCATCAGGCTTAAAGAAAATGCAAGCGCTGCAATCGATCTTGATGATAAATTTAAATTAACTAAACCATATATTCCATCAGATTTATTAACTGGTCCCGGTATAAGGTCTTATTTGTTACGGAGTCTGAAGATTTCTGAAGTCCAACGATATTACTCTGTAGGAGCTGAAACAGGTAAAGGGGAAAAAATCGAACATAAATCAGCAATTCCGAGGGTTTATTACAAGCCATATTTAAGAGTTTTCCCTGCAGATTATCTCCCTCTTCCTGATTTTGTTGAGATCTCAAGAGAGCTTTTGCCAGCTTTGAAAGTCAGGAAGATAAATGACAATTATGTTTCAAGTTACATTGACACACAGAATAAAGGAGCCCCAACTATAGAACCAATAATCTTTTTAGATGGTGTACCTGTTGATGATGTAAATCAGATTATTAATCTGGGCACCAACGAAATAAAGCGCATTGATCTTTTGCCGGTAATAAGGTATTATGGAGATATGCCTCTATCCGGCATTCTTGCTGTATTTAGCAAGAAACTTGAAATTAATAACATCCAGTTTAAAACACCAACAATCAGATACCAGGCTATATCGAGCCAGAGCTTCACAAAACCAGATCGTTATGTACCTGACAATAATAATCATGTTCCTGATTTGAGACAGGTATTATTATGGGATCCGGAAATTAAAATGCATAATAAGGACAAGCTGCAAATTGAATGCTTTACGTCTGACCTTCGGGGGCAATACCGGATCAGTGTTCAGGGCTTAACTTCAAGTGGTCTTCCGGTAAACGGATCTGCAATAATTAATGTAAAATCCAAATCAGAGTGAAAATATGAAACCCAAAAGAATTTTAATATACACAATTGTTCTGATCGCCACTTTTCAGAGTTTGCAAGGTCAAAAATCCATATCCAAGGGAAACGCTGACCCGACAGCCTCTGAAGTGTGTCTTACCGGAGAGCTTTTCACCCCGGATTTTGTTGTTGACGGTTCGACCTATTTTAATTCCGAATGGCTTCCGGGAGATATATATCTTTCCAGTGGCGAAGTTGTCAGGAATAAACTGATAAAATACAACGGATTGCTTGATGAGCTTTTCTGGCAGGAACCCAAATCTAAAAATACAATTAAGCTGGATAAAGAAGCAATACTCCGGTTTCATTTTCAGAATTTCAATGGTGATACGGCAGTTTATTTCAAAAAAATCAAAGTAAGGAGGAATAATATTTCCGATTCGAGTGAAGTCTTTGGAGAAGTGGTGAATGAAGGGAACTTATCACTTTACATATTGCATGATTATAAGACTGCAGCGACTGAACTTATAAGGCAGAATGGAAAGCTTCTTGAGAGGACTAATTATGTTGAAGAACCTGTTTACATTTTCAGGTTAACTAATAATAAAACATTCGTTTTTAAACGCCTGAACAGGAAGAAGCTTTACTCAATATCTCCGGCTAACAGTGAAAAAATCAAGGAGTTTCTGAAAACAAACAGAGCGGGGGGATTTAAAGACATTTCTTACCTCAGAAGATTGACACAATTTTTAGGTACTCTAACACAGAACATGCAGTGCTAAATGCTATTTATGTGAGTATATCCATGCTGCAGGATCAAATTTAACCTTGAATTCTCTTAAATACCTGGTAGCCTCATTAAGATTATTAAAAGTTTTAACTGAAACCAGTTCAGTTTTTATTCCATTTCGGTTGGTCTTACTGATAATACTTGTTTTATATCCCCGGCTTCGATATTTTCCAGCCGCCTGCCTGGCGTTTTCAGGATTGGAAAAGGTGCCAATAATAATACAATAAGTATCTCTGATATCCCCTGCAAGTGCAGGACTTTCTTTCTTGTTTAATTTAAATATGGAATCTTGTTGTTTATCTTGCGGCAGGTTAGATTCAATCTTAATTCTTTTTAATGAGTCAGCGACACGAATACTGTCATGATGAGCCCACAATAAAGCCTCATTCAGCGTTTTTTTATCAAAGAGAAAGAATCCGTTATTCCTGAGGAACCTTCTGGCAGGAAAAAACAATAAAATTATAATAATGAATATTGCAAATAAATATCTTTTGAGATAGTACATGAAGTCATCCACCATTAATTTGATTTTTTTTATAATGAAAAATCAAACTTACCAAATATTTAGCGTAAAAAATATAAAGAGGCTGCCCATTGAGACAGCCTCTTAAAGAAAGTATTGAGGTTAAAAAAAATCTAACGCTGAACACATAACCCGAAACGCGAAACGCATATATCGTTCAGAGTTGAGGGTTAAGTGTTTAGTTTAAGTGAGCTATTACTAATCACAGTTTAATTTAAGATGTTGGTATTTCAACTTGTAATCACTGGTAGATTTATGTTTCTCTTTCCCCAAGTAGTAAAAAGCTCTTTATATATTTTTTCATAAAATATTACGTACAGACTAACTGCAGTAGCTCCAATTATAAAATAAATAGATAATAGTACCAGAAGAACAATTTCTTCTATAACTATAACTGAATAATTGAATATTGAAGAGAGTAACCTTAAACCAGGTTTCCTGGATAGACCAGTAATATGAAGGTTACTGAAAAAAAATTTGCCTGCTTCGGTAACCATATTGAAGATGGCTGGACTGAATCCGTTCTTTTCAGAGAAGATCTTTACCCTTTTAATATTTGTCTCATCAATATTGTCATTGATGATATTGGCGTTGTTTAAAATTAATTTTCTCCACATCCCTTTATGTATTAAATAACTGTTAAAAGTAATTTAAAAGAATACTCTTGTCAAACCGCTAATGCCCGAATAATGGGAAAATGAGAAAGTTTTACGAGTTCTCTGTCAATAAAATCCGGAGGGTTATTAACAGATAAAAACAATTGATAAACATAAGGAGTATACTGGTCAAAAAAAGGTAAATATTTACCAGGAATAAAGGAGAAATAAGAATTTGTGACATATATATTATCCTATAGTGCTAATTATCTGAATAATAGACAAGTATTATATTTATTATCTAAGAAGTCGCTATTTTGACAAATAGAAGGTTTATAAGGATAAAATTTAATTCCACGGGCAAAATTTTTAACTTTTTGCAGTAAAATCCTTATAATTTAAAAAAAGAGACTGCTCTTTTGAGACAGCCTCTTCCAGATAATGAGGTTAAAAATTAAACAAGTGATGAGCGTTGAGCGTAGAGACGTGATTTGTGAGTATTGAAGCTCTTCGCAGCAAGCAACGGAAAATGCGCTCGCGGGGATTCAGCCTTTTTCCAAAAGAGCATCTAATCCTTTTTCAATGTTTATTGAGGGACTCCATTTCAGCACCGTGGAAATTTTTCTAATATCGGCAATTGTATCCAAAACTTCACCGGGCCTATATTCATTAGTATATTTTACGACCGTCCTTTTTCCATAATACTTAATGATTAAATTAACAATTTCTTCAACAGAATAGGATTTACCAGTACCCAGATTAAAGGTTTGCAAACCCGGGTTTTCAAGCTTTATAGCCAGCATCACAGCATNNTGGTATCAAAAAAGAAGAATTCTGACCTGGTCCATAAATATTAAATGGTCTGAAAATAATAACTGGTACACCGAAATCGCGATAGTATCCTTCACAAATCTTCTCGCAAATAATCTTGCTTTGTGCATATGGATTATGTGGTTTTAATGGATGCTTTTCGTCAATAGGTAAATATTCAGGTGTACCATAAAGGTACGAACTGAAGTAAATTACACTTGCCGAGTTTATCCTGGCTAATTCAAGCACATTCAGGGTAGAAGATTGGTTTACAAAATAAAATTCATGTGGTCTTTTGAAAGAATCCGGTACAAATGTTTTAGCAGCCAGATGTATTATAATATCAAAATGAGGAATATTTCGTGCTTTAGACCAATCAGAGATATCAAGGTCCTTTTCGATGTCAATTTCAATTATATTGTATTGCTGTTCCCTTAATGCCCCAAGTAAATGCCTTCCTATAAATCCTGAACTGCCAGTTACAGCAATAGTTTTCATAGATTGAATGGTTTATTTTCTAATTCAAGCGTTGCTTTTTCATAGTCGTCCGGACGTCCAATGTCAAACCATTTACCATCATATTCAAAAATATCCGGCAGCTCAGATTTATCTATAAGCAAATTCATTAAATGGTCAAACCCAAAAAAAGTATCTTTTGGAATATAGCTTACAACTTTCCTGTTCACCATATAAACCCCCATACTAACCAAAAATTCGTATGATGGTTTTTCATCAAATTTTATTAAACGATTACCTTGATCCTTGGTAAGTACACCATAGTCAATCTTATCTGTTCTCCGTTGAGATGCAATTGTAAAGTTGTTCTCGTTATCAATATGCCTTTTATAAAACATTTCAAAATCCAGATCTGTAAGAACATCTCCATTCATAACCAGAAAATCATCAGGCAAATCATGAATGAGTGTTAATGGCCCCATGGTACTTAACGGTTTTGATTCTAAAGTATAGTCAATTTTCAGATCCCACCTCGATCCATCGCCAAAAAAAGCTTTAACAATATCAGCCATATGATTAACTGATATTGTAATATGGTTGAATCCATGCTTTAGTAGTTGCCGTATTATAATTTCAAGTATAGGCTTGTCTCCAACAGGTACCAATGGCTTTGGAATTGCCATGGTATAGGGTTTTAACCTGGTCCCTTTTCCTCCGGCCAGGATTATTGCTCGTTTATACATTGTATATGTCAGGTTTATATCTGGTTAAATTTTTCTCAAACCAATTTATGGTTTCTTTGAGCCCGCTTCTAAGATCATACTTTGGCTGCCACCCGGTAATTGAAGTAATCTTTGAATTATCACAGAGCAGACGTTCCACTTCACTATTACCTGGACGAAGCCTGAATTCATCTGGTAATATCCTTACCTCTTTACCTATTATTTCAGAAATAAGCCTAACCAAATGCTCAACTGATATTTCAATGCCGCTTCCAATATTGACAACCTCACCATTACATGTTTCTGTTTTTGCAATGGCAAGAAAACCTTTTACTGTATCTTTTACATAATTCAAATCTCGTGTCGGACTAAGATTTCCAAGTCTCAATTCAAGAGAGCCATTTAAAATCTGACAAATTACAGTCGGAATAATTGCTCTTGCAGATTGCCTTGGTCCGTAAGTGTTGAAAGGCCTGACGATTTTAACTGGCAGTCCAAATGACCTAAAATAACTGATAGCCAATTGATCGGCTGCAATTTTTGTGGCAGAATAGGGTGATTGTCCCACCATCGGGTGTTTCTCATCTATGGGAATATATTGTGCACTACCATAAGTTTCACTGGTGGAGGTTACATTTATATTTACAACTCCATTGTTTTTAGCTGCTTCCAGTATATTATAGGTTCCCTCAATATTAGTTCGGATATAGGCCAGGGGAGAAAGATAAGAATATGGTATTCCAATTAATGCAGCTAAATGAAACACTGTGTCACATCCTTTCATTGCTTTATTCACCGAATCATAATCTCTGATGTCACCAGGAATCACCTCAATTTCATTTCTTATTGAAAAATCTTCGAGCCACCCCCAGTTATTCATAGAATTATAATGCACAAAGGCCACAACATTAAGATTTCTATTTATACATTCTTCAACAAGGTGAGAACCAATAAAACCGGCTGCACCTGTTATTAGAATCTTTTTCATTTGGTTTTTTTTAAACTACTATTTTTACCTGACGACCCATTTTATCAAAACAAAGATTGACCGAACCTCAAAAATATTGATGATCTGTGGTAAATTGAAGCTCTTCGCAGCAAGCTACGAAGAACCGGAACGAAGTGGAGTTCAGCGCAGCTAATCTTCCATCCCCTAATGTAAATTCTTAATGCTCGCTGACTCCTCAGCAAGCAACGGAGAACCGATCCGCCACCTGGAGGAGAGCTCGGCGAAGCCAATGCGCTCGCGAGGATTCAAAACGAGAACGTACTTATTTACTATGCTTTTCGGGATATTGAGTCGTTGTGATTCCATGAATGAGATATGTGAAGGATTGCTTTAATGAAAAATTCATGTAGCAGGTAAATTCCAGTTTTTTATAATGACTATTTTGCACGGATTTCCTATCGCAATTGAATTTTTTGGCATACTGTTAATTACCACGCTGTTAGCGCCAATAACAGAATTTTCACCTATTGTAATTCCTTTTAAAATCGTACAATTAGCGCCAATAAATACATTATCCTCAATTACCACTGGTCTTGCAGGAATATCAGTTCTATCTTGTCTTTTATTAGGATCAGAATGGTGAAAATCAGTGTCGAAAATCATACTGTGTGCACCAATCATAACATTATTGCCTATTTTAATTTTTATGGCAGCAAGCAATGTAATTCCTGATCCGCCAAAATTATCGCCAATTATAATTTCAGATTTTTTTCTTAAAGTAACAATGGTGCATCGCCTTTGCAGACCGATAGGAACAGAATTCTTTGCAGAGTTAAATCTACAGCAATCACCGATAGAAATATCAGAATTTTCATATCTTCGAATTACAGGAAATCCATTGAAAACTACTTTCTTTCCAATTTTAACTCCTTTTATGTAACAAAAGAAATGTATTAAATAATTAAAAACAAGAATGTTGCATCTATTCCGGTATCTGAATAACCGTTCAAAAAACCAGCTAATTATATCAAAATTATTATTCACGATAATTAAGATTAAATTAATATATTTAATTATTATCACTTAAATTAGAGCTCATTCTATCTCCGTTCACCAGTTATAGTCGTTTCAGAACTATTTGTAATGGAGCGCGCTTTTTTAAAACCAGAAAGTATATTAAAAAGTCCTCCTTTTTCAAAAAATATTTTGAAGAGAAAAATCATTATAAAAAAACTTATATTTGAAAATTGAAGCTCTTCGCAGCAAACTACGAAGAACCGGAACGAAGTGGAGCTCAGCGCAGCTAATCTTCGATCCCCTAATGTAAATTCTTAATGCTCCCTGACTCCGCAGCAAACAACGGAGAACCGATCCGCCACTTGGCGAAGAGCTCGGCGAAGCCAATGCGCTCGCGGGGATTTGTTTTATTGATAAATAATTGCGAGAAAGTTATCTCTTAGTATAACAAAATGAGATATTGATCGTTTAAATTGATGTGATTAGTCAAATAAAACTCTATATTAGTCAAAAAAATGTGCCTTTGAAAAGCGCCTTGATAATAGTATTCCTTATTTTAAGTTCAATAGCCTCAGCTACTGATTATTATATAAGTTCAGCCGGAAATGATACAAATAATGGTCTTTCTTCTACAACACCATGGAAGACGATAGCAAAAGTCAATTCCTCATTTTCTCTTATGAAACCAGGCGACAGAATTTTATTTAACAAGGGTGATTCTTTTTATGGAACTTTAACTGTTATCAAGCCAGGAAGTGCAGGAAACCCTATTACTATTGGAGCTTACGGAACAGGTACAGGCCCAATAATTACCGGCTTCACTACTATTTCCGGATGGACAAATGAAACTGGGGGCATCTATTCAAAGACTATAAGCTGTGAAAGCAAACCCAATATACTTACAATTGACGGAGTTCAGTATGGAATGGGAAGGTATCCAAATACAGGAACTAATTTAATCATTGATTCTCATTCTACCAATGTTTCAATAACGGATGCAGATTTAAACACGGCTGTTACAGATTGGACAAATGCAGAAGTAGTGATTAGAAAGAATGAATACATAATGGACAGATGTCGAATTACCAACCATACTTCTCAAACATTAACTTATACAGATGCAAATAATTCTGATAATGCAACAGATGGTTATTATTATTTTATTCAGGATGATTTACGAACATTAGATCAATTTGGAGAATGGTACTATGATGGAACTAAGTTATATATGTATTTTGGTGCAGATGCCCCTACTAATCATATTGTTGAGGTACCTACAATAAATAGATTGGTTTATATTAAAGGTTATTTTCCTTATATAACTATTGATGGTCTGTCTTTTAAAGGTGCGAATAATGAGGTTATATATTTTTATGGAGCAGATTATGGAATAGTTAAAAATTGTGATATTGATTTTGCCGGTGGAAATGGGATATTGATGGAGTCTGCAAATGGTCTTATTGATAATAATATTATAAATCATGTTAATCAGGATGGAATATTAAATTTGAGAAATACAACAATAACAAATAATACAATTAAAAATGTTGGTGTCATTGAAGGCATTGGAGGAGCAGGTTCAATGACAAATGGAATAAATAATCAGGCAGGTGATTGTTTGATTCAATATAATAAGATAGATTCTGTTGGAGCTAACGGGATACATTTTGGAATAACTGGAACTACCGGAGTCTCAATAAAAAACAATTTAATTAGTAATTTCTCTATAAATATGAATGATAAAGGAGGTATTTATACTGGAGGAGATTGGAATAATCAAACTTTTAATTCAAAAGGTGTTATTGATGGCAATATAATATTCAATGGTATAGGTAAATTAGGAAAATCATCCTATGGTTTTTTAGTACAAGGGATTTACCTGGATTCATACTCAAGTGGCATATCAGTAACTAATAATTCAATCTATCATTGTAACATTAATGCGATAATGCTTTCAAATGCAAGTAATATTACCTTACAAAATAATACTTGTTATGATAATTCTGTCTCTATGTATTTTTTAGAGTGGAATGCTAGCACAATCTTTGGTATCACGATGACAGATAATATTTTCTTTGCTAAAAATGCAGATCAGATTACGTTGAAAGTTCAATGTAATCTTGGAACTCTTGGTAATTTTGGTACAGCAGATAGAAACTATTATGCAAGACCTGTTGACGATAATATAACTATCAACACCTACGAGGGGCAACTTGATAATAATCGTTGGCAATTAAGAACATTAGCAAACTGGCAGTCATATACAGGGAAAGATGCAAATTCTCATAAATCGCCTATTGCTATAACGAATACTAATGATATAAGGTTTGAATATAACGCATCAAAGACAAACAAAATAATTACATTAGATCAGCCTATGATAGATGTTAAAGGATTAAAATATGTTAACAGTATTACACTGTTGCCCTTTGCTTCCGTGGTTTTGATGGTCGATCCTAATCCGGCTCAACCTGTTATCCCGGTCTATACAGGTTCTGTTATTGAAAATGCCACTCCTTCTCTATTGGAAATTACCTATAATGTTAGCCTGGCTAATATAGTTCCTGCTGCTTCAGCTTTTACTGTTCAGGTGAATTCTGTTGTCAGAACTGTAAATTCAATTGCTATTTCGGGAACCAAAATCCAGCTGACTCTTGCAAGTCCGGTAGTTTATGGCGACATTGTTACAGTTGCCTATACAAAGCCTTCCACTAATTCGCTGCAAACAGCTTCAGGTGGACAAGCTGCTTCTTTCATCGCACAAACTGTGACAAACAAAGTTGCCTCCCTTACTCTCCCCATATATGTCAGTTCTTCAATTGAAAATACCACTCCTTCTCTACTGGTAATGACCTATAATATGGCACTGGCTAATTTAGTTCCTGCTGCTTCCTCTTTTTCAGTTAGCGTTAACTCTGTAGTCAGAACAGTTAATACAGTTGTTATTTCAGGGACTAAGGTTCAATTAACTCTGGCAAGCCCCATTGTTTATGGTGATATTGTGACATTCTCATACACAAAACCTGCAAGTAATCCATTGCAGACACCCTCAGGTGGAATAGCAACAAGTATTAGCAACCAGACGGTAATCAATAATTGTATTAATATTGCTCCTACTGTGGTAATAACTTCGCCGATTATGAACAGCTCATTTACAGCTTTAGCAAATATTACGATTACTGCAAATGCCTTAGATGCTGATGGTTCTGTTATTTTAGTGGAGTTCTACAATGGCAGTACTAAACTTGCTTCAAAGGCTGTAGCTCCCTATTCATTTACCTGGAATAACGTGGCAGCGGGTATTTATTCTTTAACTGTTGTTGCTACTGACAACCTGAATACGAAAACCACTTCATCTGCAATCTCAATTTCTGTTATAAATGGTACAGCTTCTGTAAATCAGCCTCCGGTTGTCGAAATTTCTAATCCCCTTAAAGGTGACAAGTATGAAACGAATTCTACAATTACAATCGATGCCATTGCTTCTGATCCGGATGGTTCAATAAGTAAGGTTGAATTCTACAGTGGTTCGATCAAGCTTGTCGAGCTGACTTCAGCTCCTTATACATACACATGGAAAGACGTTGCGGCAGGAAGCTATTTGATAACGGCAGTTGCAACGGACAATTTAAATGCAACTACTACTTCATTACCTGTTGAATTTGAAGTTGGGACTACAATCAAGTACGATTCTAATTCTGAAATCGTTAACCTTTATCCAAATCCAAATAATGGTCATTTTTCGATTAAATTCAGCAATCCATTGCAAAATGATAAAAGTGAAATAATAATTACCGATTTAGCCGGAAAAGAGGTTTATAATGGCCAAGTATTAAAAGAAGAGACCTTAAAACAATTTGATTTATCTAACAGTAAACCTGGTATTTATATAATGATGATTAAAGACAAAGAAATATTAGTCACCAAAAAATTTATTAAAAGCTGACCGATAGTTAATTTGTCTGATGTCATGCTACTTGTTATTTGTTGGCTTAAGTGACTTTATTTATATTCTCCAGAGTGATTAATCGTTCAGTTTTTGCCTCTTTTAAACTTCTCTTTAATTACAAGGTAGATGAACTTTGAATTCCCAACCAGGTATCGCCGCCACATTCGTCTTGGTTCCTGAAGAAATCTATAAAACCATTCCATTCCTATATTTTGCATCCATATAGGTGCCCGTTTAGTCACTCCGGCAATGATATCAAAGGAACCACCGACGCCCATGGTGAAATTTACTTTTTTTAGAATTTCCGCATGTTCACATAAGAAATTTTCTTTTTTAGGTGAATTTAAGGCAACAAACAATAGCTGTGCACCACTCTCTACAATTTGCTTTGCGATTAAAGGTTCTTCCTCTTTGTCAAAATAACCATTTCTATAACCTGCGATTACATCTGGACCATACTTATGATTATAAAGATCAACCACCTTTTTTATAACAACTTCTTGAGCGCCAAAGAAAAAACATTTATATTTGTTTTGATATGCCAGTTTTACGAGTTCCTGCATCAGGTCACAACCTGCGACTCTAGAAGGCAAATGTTTTCCGAGAAAACGACTTGCCCATACAACACTTTGACCATCAGGGCTAATAATATCGCAAGAAACAACACTATCGTAAAGTTCTTTGTTTTTTCTCATCATTATCATCTTCCCAGCGTTGACAGAAACTTGCCTTATCCGAATATTCTGCATAATTGCTTTATTTATCCGATCAATTGTTTCCTCCATTGTAAGAGAATCGACCGGAATTCCTAAAAGATCTGTCTTCATAAATTAGTCTTTTAAACTTTTATCTGTTTCAATCAGTATCTCAACAATACGATCAGCTGTGTGTCCATCCCATAAGTCCGGTCTGAAAGAAAGACGGTTAAGGGTAAGTGTGTGAAGGTATTCTTTCCGGATCCTCTCTATGTTATTTCCCACCAATACACTGGCGCCGCCATTTTCGCGTAAAGTTACAGGCCGTTCAGTATTCCAGCGTAGCGTGAGACAAGGAGTACCCAGGACACAACATTCTTCCTGAAGACCACCTGAATCGGTCAGCATAATTTTAGCACCCATATTAAGTCGTACCATCTCAAGGTAACCGACAGGCTCAAGTAAAATAAGCGAAGGGTTATTAATAACATTATTCCATAATCCCAGCTTAATTAATTGTTTCCTGGCACGAGGGTGAATTGGCCATATGAGCAACTGGTCTTTTATAACTTCATTTAAAAAAAAATTTATTAATGGGATAAATACCTCTTCAGTATCTACGTTTGAAGGTCGATGAAGTGTAATTAAAGCATAGGAAAAATCAACAGGTGATCTTTTTGGATTGATACATCCAGCGACAAGATTTTCTTTAATAATATTTTCAAGTTGGAGATGTCCTGACTTTTCCCTGTTAGCTTCAAGGGTATCAATCATTATGTTACCCACGAAATGGATTTTTTCTTCAGGTGTTCCTTCTTTTCTCAGGTTCTCTGAAGAAAGAGTATCCGGAGTAAGTAAAAGATCTGAAAGTCTGTCAGTAACCAGACGGTTTATCTCCTCTGGCATTGTCATATCTCCTGAACGCAAACCTGCTTCAATATGACACAATTTAATATTTAGTTTTTTAGCAATCACTGAACATGATAGCGTCGCATTTACGTCACCAACAACTACAACCCAATCCGGTTTTTGTTCGAGAAGAACCTTTTCAAACGCCACCATGGTATATCCTATCTGCTCAGCATGGCTCCCCGATCCTATTTCAAGATTGATATCAGGATCCGGGATTCCGAGGGATGTAAAAAATGCTTCCGACATCCGTACATCATAATGTTGGCCTGTGTGAACCAAAATATGTTGTATCCCTCCTCCATTTTCATGATTATGTTTTTCAATTGCCCGGATGAATGGGGCTATCTTCATGAAATTCGGACGGGCACCTACAACTGATAAAATCTTCATTGATCTTAGAGAATTAAAATAAAAGCAGAGAACAGAGAACAGAGAACAGAGAACAGAGAACAGAAAACAGAAAACAGAAAACAGAAAATAGAAAACAGAAAATAGAGAGTAGTGAAAAAGAGGAAAAAAATAAAATAAATGACAATGCAGCAGGCTATTACAAATTTATTTGATCATTATCGTGCAACAGATACTCACTAAGAGCATAAAACATCCATGCCTGTGACCATCTCAAATAAGGGATTTTTGAGGTGAAGTATTTATTTTTCTGGTAATAAAAATATCCCTTTTCGGATTGCATATTATCAATTGTCCAAAAAACAACTCTGTCTACCAAGGTTCTGTAATTATGAAATTTACCAAGTTTGCTTAATGTGATTATCATTTGTGCAGGAGAATGGATATCAATAGGGTAAACAGAATTGCTGTAATATTTAGGTATTCCTTCGTCAGTGAAAAATGTTTTAATGTAATATTCAAAGCCTTTAGTTAAATGCGTTTCGAAGCTATGATCACCGGAAAACTTCATGTAATCTGCAATACATTCCAGGTTATATCCGGTATGGAAGTTATCTATCCATTGATGGAAGTCTAATGTTCCGTAACTCCAGGAACCATCATTTTTCTGATAATCACAACAAAATGCTACTGATCTCTTTGCAGGATCCAGCAACTCTTTTTCATGAGTAAAACTATAAACTCTGGCCAGAAGACGACTACCAAGTAAAGAAGCGTTAAAAACAACAGTTTTATCTAAGGGAGAATAGGAAAATGCAAAATTTCCTTTTACGTCATATGTCCTATTCAGGTCTTTCAGGATAAAATCACAAGCACTCCTTGCCATCTTAAGCAATTGATCTTCCCCGGTAATTTCATAGGCATCCAGTAAAGCACAGGCAATGAAAGATGTTGCGACTACGGTTGGCGTGTTTTTAGGCTGAAAAAACGCTTTAGCCTGCCAGTCAAAATTATAACCCCAACATGCTCCGCTATACAATTTGTTTACAAGAGAAGAAAGTTGTCTTAAGAAAAAATTTATTTTATCAAGGTACTCCTGTTCCTGAACCTGTTTATAGAGATTACAGTATCCGGAAAGAAATAATCCAAGAGCTTTTGGATTATAATCCTTTTTAACCCCGGCAATTACCCGGAGGTTCAAAGGTGATCGTTTAAATAATTGTATCCAGGCTAATCTTGCAAGTCTATTTTTTGATATGAAAGGAATTGCCTTAAAGAGAGTACTGTTTAAACCATCATACGGATCATAGCCTTTAAAAGATTCGCTTGTAAAGTAATTTTTAAGCTTTATAAAAGATTGTTCTATTTTCTCAGACATCGAACTAGAATGCAAAATTCAAAGGGCAAAGATCAAAATGCAAAATGCAAAATTTAAAAGGCAAAATATTTAGTGTATGTATTAATCATGACTGGGATGAGTTTTTTCCTAGTTTTGATTTTGCTGTAACAACGGATTTTGCAGTAATACTTGCTAATTCCTTTGACTCATTGAAAAGAAATTTCAAAACTTCATCTTCGGATGTAATCAATTTAGCTGCAATAATAAATTTTATCCAGAAATGCGATTCCCGAAGTTCTTTTAATACTATCTGCATTTTGTGAATAAAATCTGCCCTGCTTTCTCCTGCCCTTGCTTCTTCATAGTTTGCGGCTGCGGATGTTCCAGAACGAAAAAGTTGTCCATAAATGTGGCGACCAGAATAGGTTTTACAAAGTAGTTTTTCAAGCTTTATTATATTAACTACGAAGACCATGAAACGTTCTGACATATCATCGGAAAAACTACTCATCTTTTAACAGATTGCTGTTTATTTGATATTAATAATTTGCATTTTGATATTTGCATTTTAAATTGATTTTCTTATTCCATCCGATAGTTCTACTATATATGTCACCTTAAAATGCAAAAAGCAAAGTCAAAACCAAATTTGTCAAAAATGATCTAAACTTATGTTCTGTGGCAATCCGGTGTAAAGACTATCTAAAATCTTAAATGTAGTCAGGGTAGTAAGGCAAATTGACCTGAAACTGATAGGGCTTTCTTTACCGTCTTTAACTGCGTTTAAAAATGCAGTAATCTCTTCTTTATGCCCTTTGCCTGAAGATTTCAGCCTGATGGTTTTGCCGTCTCTGAAAAACATGCCATCCCTGAAATCATTTATTATACCAATATTCCCTCCTCCAAATACTTCAATTCTCTCTTTAGGCATTGATTTGTCACCGTTAGCCAGATAAGTCAGATTACCAATTGAACCGTCAGTAAATTTGACCACAATGGCTATATTATCTTCCGGTGTGATTTTGGTATTGTCCGAACTTATTGATTCTGCAAAAACCTTCAAAGGTTCAGCATCTGTGAAATATTGCATCAGGTCAATAAAATGGCAGATCTCTCCAACAATTCTTCCCCCTCCTATTTCAGGTTGCTGGGTCCAATGATTTTTTGGAATTAATCCTGCATTGATACGGATATTTATAACAAGTGGCTCATCTATATTCTTAAACTCCTTTTTAATAGTTTCACTGATCTTTGCAAAGCGCCTGTTAAAGCCGACCATTAAAGGTTTATGGAATTCAGCTTTAGTTTCAATTATTGATTTAAGCTGTTCCTGATTTATTGCCAAAGGTTTCTCTACAAAAACATTTTTGTTCGCTTTTAAAGCTTTTATAATAAGTTCGGCATGTGAAGAATGTGGCGTAGCAATAAAAACTGTGTTAATATCCTCTTTTTTAAGAATATCATCAGCATCAGATGAGCAGAAGTTAAATTTGAATTTATCAGATACATTTTTCGAAGTAATGCCTTTTGATGTGACTACTCCGTCTAACGATGCTCCCCATGAATTTACGCAGGGTATTAAATAACTTTGTGCGAAGCTGCCGGCTCCTATAAAACCAATATTGATTGCTTTAACTGGTGAATTATTAACCTTAGTTAAAGTATTCTTTTTAGTGTCACTTGCTTTATACCTCAATAGAATACCTATATGTGGCTCCTTTGTTTTACCTAATACAATATTGTAAGCTTTTTCTGCATCAGTAATATCGAAAACATGGGTAATTAATGGCCTGACATCAATAGCTTTCCGGGATAAAAGCTCCAGAAAAGCTTCCATATTCCGTTGTTCCGTCCATCTCACGTAAGAAAATGGATAATCAAACCCGCTTTCTTCATAATTAACATCATACCTGCCAGGACCATATGAACATGACATTTTAAGATCCAATTCTTTACGATAAAAATGAGGGTCTCTAGGGATATCCATTTTCACTGCACCAACAACTATAACTTTTCCTTTTTTCTTAAGAATTGCAGCTGATAATTCAACTGGATCATTTGAAGGTGCAGCCGCAGTAATGATAACAGAATCAAATCCATATCCATTAGTAAAACTTTCACATGCAGAAACCAGATTGGCATCATTCCGGTTCAGAGCCTTAATTGCATCTGTTTCATCGGCCATTTTTACTAAAGCTTCATTCAGATCTATACCTAGAACAGCACATCCATTCGCTTTTAAAATCTGGCATGTTATCTGACCCAGGAGACCTAATCCGATGACACATATTTTCTCTCCAAGCTTTGGGTCGCATTGACGTATACCCTGCAGAGCGATAGCTCCTAAAGTCGTAAATGCCGCTTCTTCAGCAGTGACATTGTCAGGGATCTTTACTACCAGGTTTTGTGGAACAGCTACTATTTCAGCATGAGAAGCATAATCCTGGCCGGCACAGGCGACACGGTCTCCCGGCTTGAATAATCCGTTTTTATCCATCGATACGATCACTATTCCTGATGTACTGTATCCTAATGCTTTTAAAGTATCGAGTTTGGTTTTCACTTTACTGAAAGTTGCAGCTAATCCTTCTTTCCTAATATTCTGGATTACCTGTGCAACCAGATCAGGCCGTTGCTTTGCCTTACCTAATAAACTAGACTGGGCTATTTTAACTGTGCTGCGTTCAGTACCGGCACTGATTAATGAAAATTCATTTTCTACCATTACCATGCCACTTGAAATAGAAGGCATTGGTACCTCATCAACATATAATTCACCGGTTTTAAAATTCTGGATGAGTTGTTTCATATGAAAAGATATAAAAATGAATAAAATAATCTGATTTTTTCTTATGTTTTTATTATAAAGCAGGTTGGCTTTTCTTAAGAATTCACTTTAGTACAAACACAAACAAACAAGTTGTTAAAATATTTACTTGATTTAATAAACGAAAAAAAATCTAATATCGATGTTGACCTACTATAATAAGATACTTCTTTCACTTGAAATCCTTTTTCTTTTAATAAAGATTTGAATTTATTAAAACTATAAAGATTATAAACATATTTATAATACCTTGGCCTTTTTATAATTTTAAACAACAGCTTCTCCAAAATTCTGTATAAACTCAAATTATTTGGTACTGAAACTATTAAAGTGCCAGATTCGATTAATAGTTCATTAAATAAATCTAAAGTTGCATCAACATCCTTTATATATTCAAGAACACTGGAACAAATTATACCATCAAATGAAATAAATTTTTTAGAATTAAATGGAATAGTTTTTTGAACAAAGGAAAGATTAGTATTTTTTGGATCCAATTTTTCACAGCATAATTCTATCATTTTTGGAGAACCATCAATCCCGATTACAGTATTATTTTTTGTTGCTAAATAAAAACTTAAAACGCCTGAACCACAACCAATATCGATTATTCTCTTGTTATTAAAATTGTATTTATCAATAAGCTTAGTCCATAAGGTATAACGTTCTGTGAAACTTTTTTTGCTATGATAATGATTATCAAATCTGCTGGCATTTATTGTGTGAAAAAATATTGCATCTTCATTAATGTCTTTTCGGTTCATGTTTAGTTTAGTTTACTATTTTTCAAAATCTTAGTCAAGTGCGAAAATTTAGTTAATAAGCTTTTTACCATCAAGGCTTGCTTCAAAACCTTCTTCAATAAATTTCTTCTTAACTCTGTCTACTCTTCTCGTTCCAACTTTAAGCACTTTGCTTATTTACTCATTGGTTACTTTTTCTGAAGACCTACCTTAATTACAATTTAAGAGAATATATGTAGTAGAAATGTTTTAGAAGTATGATAAGCTTTATTTATAATACTCATAAGTTCTTCTACCTCGCTTTTGGTTAGTTTAACTGTATATCGTATCATTTGCATTTTAAGTGAATTCAATATTATTTTTAAAACCAATAAATCCTGCTATTATGCAGCTAGATCTAATTTTATAATGAAGTCATTGGCAGCAAATTAATTGTTAAGCATTTCTTTGTAAATATTTATAAATTCTTTCCCTACTATTTCCTTATCAAAAAAACTTACAATTTCTGGATTAACTGTTTTCATTTTCATTTGCAAGTCTTTATTGGCAATCAATTTGTTTATTTTATCAGCAATATCATTTATATCACCAGCATCAATAAACAGACAGTTTTTGTTTTCAACCAGATAATTAACTGCAAAACGAACTCGCGTTGTAATAATAGGAATCCCACTCTTTAAGGCTTCCATTAATGACATTGGCATTCCTTCAGGCATATGGGACGAAAAAATAAAAAAATCAGAAGAAACAAATACTTTTGGCAAATGGTCATTTTGGACAAAACCCAACCATATAATAGAATCATTTACATTAAGTTCAATAGCTAAATTTGTACACCAATTTTTTTCCGGACCATCGCCGGCAACAACCAGGATAAAACCAGGATAAGTTTTCATTATTAATGGCAAAGCTCGAATTATATCATCTAATCCTTTCCCTTTGATAATGCGCGAAACAAATAAACCATAAGTTTTGAAGGGTTCTTTTCTAAAGGAGTTAAACTCTTTAATATTATTTGGTTTAATTGGAAGAATTATATTCTTTACAACAACCATCTTTTGGGGATAACCAAATTTTTTAATAAATTCATCTTTCTCAATCTCGGACAAAACTCCTACCTTATTAGCCCCTAAGAAAAAAAGTCTAATTAGACATAATAAAAACATACTTTGGGTATTAATTAATTCATAACTGCTACCATGTAGTTTGAAAATCAATTTTTTTCTAAATAAAAAAGAAAAAAGTGAGAAGGGGATATCGCGAATTAATGCATTTTTATTAAATGCTGAATTTATATGAATAATATGAGGGCGAAAAACAGCAACATGGTAAATAAACAAAAAGAAAACCTCAAGTGTATTAATAATTTTGCTTAATATACTTTCTTTTTTATCAATTAATGAACCACCATCAATCTTGCTTCCATAAAAGAAAGTGCGTATCTTATATTGCTCTTTGTTTTCAAAATAATCCACTAAATAAGGTAAGTGAGTGATAGGCCCTCCCATTTTTATTTTTTTTGATGGGATGCCCATTAATATTCTGACTTTTTTGTTCATTTCATTTTCGATAGTTTTTTGTAACAGGTAAGAAGCATCCAGATAAAATTGCCATAATCTTCCTCGACATTTTGATTCATTTTTGCGATTTTAGAAATCTTATTCTTGTTGAGATATGGGATAGTTTTTTCAAAATTATATAAAATTTCAGTAAAAGAATCCTCTTTGAACCATTCCCTGATAGGAACTACAAATCCTCGCTTTGGGGCATGTAAGATTGCCCATGGAAGTTTAAGACCAATTGTTTTCCTTAAAATTGTTTTTCTTTCAAAATGGTGCAGTTTAATATCCTTATCTGCATTGGACATGTATTCAATCCCCCAATGCTGATAAGCTTTTATTATTGGTTCAGTGTTAGAATTTGTCTTAAAACAATAATCAAAAAAATTTAATTCTTCACGCAATTCGATATAATTGTAAATTTCGCCGTTAAA
Source organism: Bacteroidales bacterium (assembly GCA_003157015.1). Classification (GTDB taxonomy): domain Bacteria; phylum Bacteroidota; class Bacteroidia; order Bacteroidales; family VadinHA17; genus LD21. The sequence continues at coordinate 1,240 of PMIJ01000173.1, read as the reverse complement.
TATAAGAGCGATAGAATTATCATCGTTAAACATGGGTTGATCACCAGTGTTAAGATCAATAATAGAAAGCCTGCGATGACCTAAAGCCAGATTCTTATGAATATAAAAGCCCTCACCATCTGGACCTCGGTAGAAAATTACATCGGTCATTTTTTTTATCTCCGAAAGATCTATCGTTTTTTAAGTATCAAAATGTAATATACCTGCAATACCACACATAATTAATTTAGTTAGTTTCAATATGATATTGGATTAAAATCCCCTGTCAATATTTTTTTTGATAACTCAAGGCTTCTTTTAATACATATGTCCATGTTATAATACTGTAGCTCATCAAATCTACCAATGGAATAAAGATCAATTCTTGTATTGTTTTCGGCAATAAATGCACTTTGCGCAGTTAAAGACTTTCTTCTAATGATATTTTATCGTATGCTGTACTCATAAGCTTATTTAATATTAAATAAGAACTTATATATCTTTGAGAGGTCGTAGAAATATCAAAGTTGACCCTTACGTGAATGTACGCTGCTTCTACTTTCTGCTTCAGTTGTTCTCCAGAATAGTTTGATATGATATAATCAATTTGCTCTGCCAGGTTTTCTGTATTTCCCGATTGAAAGTAAAAACCATATTTACCTAGCTCTATAATCTCCATAGGTCCGTTGATATCCGACACCAAAACCGGCAATTTTGCGGCCATTGCTTCGGCTACTGTAAGGCCGAAACCTTCGTAAAGCGATGGTTGAATTAATAAATCGTAATTTTTAAGATGTGAATAAATATAATTTCTATTTCGAGGGCCTAAGAAATTTATTTGTTTTTCCAATTCATATTTTATGACTAATTCCTTCAGAAATAGCTCAGAGTTGCCGGTACCAATTAAATCAAATTGAATGTTGTTAAGTCCTTGTGTCTTTAGAGTATGTATTGCCTCTATTACAAAGTGTTGTCCCTTAATTGCATGATCAAGTCTTCCTATTTGCACAATTTTAAATATTCGCACAAAAGTTTGCTTCTCCCTTACTTGAATTATATCATTATGGATCCCATTGTATATAACCTCTGAAATAATATTTGATCGTTCTAATATATCACTTTTGACGGCTTTTGAAATTGCAAACAATTTTATGTATTTATTTAAATATAAAGTTGGTATCCCCATACAATGAAGTGTCAATACTGCTTTTCTTCTGAAGATTGATAAAAAAAGAGGTATTATGTTATGATTATGGCAGTG
>PMIJ01000138.1 GCA_003157015.1 Bacteroidales bacterium | reverse complement strand
TTATTAAGGATCAACTACTTAAGAAATAAAAGGTAGCAATCCGGTCAGTCTGGTTAATTGCTTACACCATGCAAATTGTAAATCATTGCACAGGCCGAATGCCATGATCACATTTGGCCGGTAAGATTATAATTAACATATGTAGCTTAATAACAAAAGCTTAACTATAGTTCAGGATGGTCCATTTACTCCGGCTAAATGTAGTTACGGACATTGGTTTTTCCGACTATTAAAGAAACTTTATCCTCTGACATTGGAAGAGTGCCTATTCAGACACCCTCTCTGAATATTTATTATCAGCTAAAATCTAAAAACCAGGATGAAGCGTCTTAGCGTAAGTAATTAAAATGCAAATCCAAAACCTATATCCGCAATAGGTCCGCCGCCTTTAATTGGTGAAGTAAAACTTTCATTCTTTGTAACCCCATTATTGGTAGCTACTACTTCAAAAGCTGGTGAACTTAAGGCTAAACTCCAGCCAAGCTCCCACCTGAAGTAAAATGATTTTCCGTGTTTTCCGCCAATTTTTAAGTTTAAGGAATTAATACCAAGGTTAGCTTTTCCTTTTTGAGTCGTACCATCTGAGAAAGTTACATCTTTTGTAACATCAAAACCCATCCTGCTAAAACCCAATCCTCCGTAAAGCCCTCGTCCTTCATGGGAAAAATAATAATTTGCAAACAATGCAAAATTGGTGTAAGTTACAGTAGTTGTATTTCGACTTAATGGAATATAACTTAAATCTAGATCTGCAGCCAATCTTTTATTCAAAAGTGGTGTCACGTATTCAAGGTTTAAACCGGCCACCTGGGGGTAACCAACCTTTAGTCCAATCCTCAATGGAAGTTCCTGACCGAAGAGATTTGAATTAACAACATTTGCTAATGTAATAAAACAAATTAAACTAAAAGTCAATATAAGATTTTTCATTTTGTATGGTATTAAGATTTATCCTACTCTTAGGTTTTTCGGAAATTACCTCTTACTTTTTTTACCTGGATTTTCAGAAACTTCCAATCTCATCTTTAAAGACTTGATTATGTAAAATATTTATTAATAAAGAGGTAAATAATTCACATAGATATCTCAAATCAATTTCTTTTATAATAAACATGATTATCTATGTTCATTTAATTTAAATAACATATGGTTTTAATCTTTTGTTCAAGGTTTTGTACCAAATTTCTTATAAGTTTTAAAAGTATGGGAGGTTTGTTTTCTTTTCAGGTTAGATCGTATGACTTAACCAGGTTCAAAGGTGTTCGGGTATGCTCTCTTTATAATCATAAAAATGTGAACAACTGATATTTACTTTTGTTTGTACTATGTTGCATTCTAGCAATTTTAGTTATAGCAGATTGTATTTAGATAATTATGATGGATATAAGTATAATTCTGAAAATAGATTTTACAGAACCTGAAGAGGTCATTATGAAAATCAAAAGACATTATGAGAGTTCTTAGTTTCGACGATATTGTATTCAGGATCAGGAACAAGGAGTACGGAGCTTTTGTATTACGCAAAAAGTATAGTCGTAATATTATTATATCCCTTCTGATTGGAAGCATAATTATGTCAACCATTATTATTACTCCTTACTTTTATTCTAAGAATTTGAAAAACCAATCTGAGCATGTTATAAAAAAAGTGGAAATCATTATACAGAACCTCAATCAACCGATTGAAAAGGTAGTACCACCTCCACAACCACCTTCAAATCTTATTCAGCAAGTTAAATATGTACCTCCGGTGGTTGTAGACTCAGTAAAAGTTTACGATACAGTTCAGTTAATGACATCTGAGGCGATTATGGCCAAGGTTAAGATTGGGGAAGTTCCTGAATTACTAAAGGAAACTAAAGAAGAGCTGCAAGAAAATGGAGACGAAAATGAACCTTTTCTTTTTGTTCAGGAGATGCCTGAGCCACGCGGTGGTGAGAAAGGTCTTTATAAGTTCATAGCTGATAATACAAGGTATCCTGCAATAGCTAAGGAAAACAACATCGGGGGAAAAGTATTTGTCAGATTCTGTGTAACTTCCACAGGTGCTGTTGATCAGGTAAGTGTTTTAAAGGGTGTTGATCCTGATCTCGACGCTGAAGCGATGAGGGTTGTAAAAATATTCCCTCCATTTAAACCGGGTAAACAGGACGGAAAACCTGTTCCTGTATGGTATAGGGTTTCTATTAATTTTCAACTTCAGTAAATTAGGAGTTCAGATTGTTCCCTTTATGTTGCATATTGAAAATTATATGCCTTAGGTATACAAAGTAAATCGCAACCCTCATATTTAAGTATTGATCTCTTCTCGATACTCTTCTATCACGTTTGAATTTTGGTCTGCCTCAGCGATAAATTTTATTACATCTGATGGCTTCCCTATAATTATATTGAAGCTCTTCGCAGCAAGNNCAATGCGCTCGCGGGGATTCAAACCTATTTTATGTTTTCTTCAAAGTACTTGATAGCTTCACCAACAGTATCGATTCTTTTGGCCTGGTCTTCAGGAATACCAATGTTGAACTCTTTTTCAAACTCCATGATCAATTCAAGAGCACTAAGAGAATCAGCACCAAGATCATTTTTGAAACTGGCTTGCAGAGTTACTTCTGATTCGTCAACTCCTAGTTTATCAATAGTGATTTCTTTTACTCTCGCGGCAATGTTAGACATAATTATAAATTCTAATAATAGCTTAAGAATTATGTGTCGTATTGCAATAAACATTATGTTTACTGCACATCTTTAATGGCTCGTAGAAATTAAAATTGTATTCAAATATAAATCTTATTTTGACAAGTTTAGACAACTTCATCTTCGGTGTTTTAACATGTTTAGATGACTTTTTTATATAATCCTGGTAACTTTTCACAGATTTATTATCAGGTTTTATAATTTCGACGACTTGCTAAGGATTTTATTGAATTATATAATCTTTTTTCTCATGAAGCATTTTATAATATTGCCTGATACAAATTTAATCCCTTAAGAATGTAAAGGAGGAGGTTAAATACAAAAAGAAACCACATAATAAAACTTTATTCCAGTGGTTTAAAATTCAGCTTAAAACAATTTAAGCCAAGTTTTTAAGTTTTAATTCGATGAACTTAATACCTTTTTTGTCTGATAAATTTTTATCTTTAATTATTGATTCCATAAGTTAGACTTAATTCGTTTATATGAATTGCATTTTAGTCTCCGATAAAGTAACCTGTAAACTGCTTGAAGAGTTTGTTGGGAAATCTTCTTCTCTAAATCTTGTTGGAACATTTACAGATTCATTGTCTGTTAAGAACCAATTATTAAAACAGCAGGATATTGACCTTCTCTTTCTTGATATTGAGATACTAGAAATGGACTTCTGTGATTATATCTGTAATCTGGATTATAAACCTAATATTATAGTGATTTCATCAAGTGATCAGTTTGCATTAAAGGCATTTGAAGTAAATGTTGTTGATTATTTGCTTAAGCCTATCACTTATTCTAGATTCTACAAAGCAGTTGATAAAGCAATAAGATTTTATTCCCGAAGGGATGTAAGTAATAACATTGATAATGAGTTATATATTAAGAATGATTCATCTTTAGTAAAGCTAAAACTTACAGATATAATATTTATTGAAGCTCTTGAGAATTATGTTATTCTTAACACCAAAAATAAGAAGTTTACCATTCATTTCACTATGAAAGCGTTAATGGGTCAATTACCTTCGTCGATTTTTATCAGAGTGCATAGATCATTTATAGTGAACAAGAATATGATAAATACAATTAATGAAAATTCTATCGATCTGACTGTTGGGGATACTTCTAAAATCGTGCCAATTGGTAAATCTTTTCGGGAGCTTCTTTTGAAAACCATAAATATGATATCCAGATAAGATCTTACTTTTCAGAGGTTCATCACCATCAATTTATACTGCGTTTCCAGGCACAAGCTTTATGTTCTGAAATGAAACCTGAGAGTTATAGTTCTGAATTTCTATATAAAGATCTTACTAATTCGATTTTATTTCATTTATTTAAAGATGATCAATACTATTGTTTTTTAGAACATGGGAAATTTTCTGAAAATAAAAGTAATTTTTTGATAAATATTGTTAAAATATCCTGTACAGAATTCGCGCCCATTTATTTTACAATGAAATGAACCTTATATTGGTATTTTATCTTCATTCTTTTTCAGCAAAATCAAAGAAAAAATAAAAATGAAATATTTCCCGGATTTTTTACTTCTAACCGATAATTATCGTTTATGCTTTACAATTATATACCCAAAATTGACTGTAAGTGACCTTTATTTTTTGTAATTTGTTGTTTTATTCTAGCAAAAAAAGCTATTTTCATGCCACAAGACATTGATTTAGTTTTGCCCTGTTATAATCCACCAGTTGATTTTGCTTTGACTGTGGATTCATATTTTCAGATTTTAAAAGCTTTTTATCCAAATCGCCAGCTGAATCTATATGTAG
>PMIJ01000108.1 GCA_003157015.1 Bacteroidales bacterium | reverse complement strand
GCATTGTTATTTACCGTTTACAAAAGTTCAGGTCAATTGTGGTCTTAATATAAAGGTTATCGGGTTGGCTTATAGAAATAGTTATAATATAATTTATTTCTTAGGTTAATGGCCTCAATAGTTCTGGCAGTTGATGTTGTAGAATTCTCTAACATTTCAGCAGCAACGGTTCGATTAGGGAAAGCATATAATTTACCCGCTGATGGTTTAATTGAATCGAAGGGGAGAGATTTAATAATATACGGGAACGGAAATTTAGAATTAGGAGCATTTTCAATGATTGATTTTTCATAATCTGAAAATGCTATATGCCCATCCTTCGATATTCTTTCATTAAGCTTTTCTACATCAACGTTTATAATATTTGATATTGTTTTCATATATGTTTCCGGGTATGAATTATATGATTTTATTAAAGAATCTAAATTAACGCCACCGTATACTTGACCATTCGGATCTTTATTATCATAATAGTAAAGATATGTAGATGACAATCCTGAAAGAAACGTATTTCTTAAGATGTAAATTAACACAATCTTCGTTTGATCAACATCTTCATATATTTTTCCTAAATAATCATTAATTGAAGAGTAATAAATTAGATTGTTACATAACTCTTTTCTTCTTAAAATATATTCATTAACTCCTTTATTTATAGTGACATAAATTGTTTTTTGTACAAGAATTTTGTCTTGAGCTATTGATAATGAGTCATACGAAATTAGAATTTTATTACTTTCTTCAAACTTTTCAGCTCTTATTATGCCATAATTTTCAAAAATTTCTGCAGGATAATAGTTAGAGATATCATATTTTGAATTTGGAGAAGTTAAGGATTTTATGTAATCGATAATATTAGACCTATCAGCCAAAAAAACCATGAAGAAGACTAAATAACAAAATGAGAGCCAAATAATTAGTCTTTTTTCATTAGTTCGCTGGAAATATTTTGATGCGTGTGTGATATTCAATATAAAATCCAATAAGTTATACTTGCCTCCTGAAAGAACAAACATCATAAGATGAATCAGAAGCAATGTGACCTCGATGCTGATAATAGTAAGACTAAGTTCTTGTAAATTAAAAAGTTCCGATAATATACTGCAATATTCACCGAGGAAATTTGAAATAATTAAATAGTAGATGAAATATTTTAGCAATAGTTTTGGAGTAGAATTAATTTCTACTTTAAGAATTTTAAGTCCAACTGTAGATCTAAAAAGTAAAATCGGTAAAAAATATGCAATTGTATAGGATATTAGGTAAAAGATCTTGTTATCAAGTTCAATTTCAAAATGTTTAAAAATTGGATAAATGATAAGTACAATTAATATTAATAGAAGAATATTAATAAGGCTTGCTAATATTCTTTTTATAAATACCATACTTTTCAAGCTGTAAATAATAAACTAAAACGAATGTTGCTATTAGAGTAATAAAAATCACAGAGCTAAATTCTCCAAAAACCGCTTTTATCCCCGAAAAGGTTTTAACATACTCTATTTTTGCTTCCCCATCCTCATAATTCACAATTAAGTTATTCATTGATTCAAGAAATTCTCCCCAAAGGAAAATTTTTAACTCGTCATTAGGAGGTAGATCAACATTATCTTTAAGGTCTATTATACCATTAACTTTATCAAAATTAATGTTCTTTACCATCTTGTTTTTTTCTTCTTCAGGAAGATAAGAAGAAGTTATTGCACATGAAGTTAAATCTCTGACATTTGAAATTCTTAGATGGATACCTTTTAAAGATTTCTTAGAATTATTTTTTAAAATAATGTTCGATTATTTGGTTTGAAAACTGGAATTAATTTTTATCGCATTTTAATCAAAAATATATACTACCTTGAATTTGGATTTTGTCTGAGTAAAATTCAGACATTTTTATATTTTACCTTTTGGCTATTAAAAATATAGTTAACAATGTGTAAATGTATTTTCTGTAAATTAAGAAGTAATGAAAAAGTCATTGAGCATATTATTCCAGAATCATTTGGGAATAAGGAATACATACTTAAAAATGGCTTAGTCTGTAACGAATGCAATAATCGATTCTCAAAGTTTGAAACCACTGCACTCTCCAATACTGTTTTTGTAATGGAAAGAGCAAGATTTGGTATAGAATCCAAAAAGGGCAAGAGCGCAAAAGGTAAAGTTGGAGGACTGTCGATTGAAGGTGATAAAGATTTGAGGCCTGAGATCATATCAATAAAAGGTCTTAATACTGGTAATGTAAAAAACTTCGATCCTAAAACTAAAACCTTTCAAATAATTGTTCCAACATTTGATAAAAGTGAGGTTGCAACATCTAAAATGCTTTTAAAGATCGGCATGGAAGCTATATTCAAATCCAGAATCCATGTATTTTTATTGTCAGATTTCAAATAATTAAGGGATTTCCTCCTAACTGAGAAGAACACTGATTGGCCATTCATGACCACGGATTTCGAAATTGAAAAATTCAGAAGTATCCCCCCGAGAAGGGCAACAAAAATTTTATCCCAAATTCATTGTGAGCTAAAATTCTTGAGAATAAACAGAAAAACTCTATTGTTTAAATTTAAGTATGGCTCTATTCCAATGATTATTAATTTATTAAATCGAGATCTTGATTGGATTAGAGATATATCTAAGAGTGATGTGAAAGCGATTCTTTATCCTGAGCATTTCAGAAACAAGCTTAATTAGGAGTAAAATTAAATGGGAAAGTAAAATCTTATATGCGAATGAACCCCCAACCAACTATTTTTTTAAGCTCCATTATATCAGAATTTTATGATTTAAGAGGAGCTCTGAAGTATTTTCTCGGCAAAAGTGGATTTAGAGTTTTAATGTCAGAAGAACCTGATTTTGGTGCTGATTGTGGAATTGATTCCTTGGATAATTGTCTTAAACAAATTGAAGTATCGGATTATTACTTTTTAATCATTGGTAATAAACCTGGTACAATATTTAAACTATCAGACGTTGAGACTACAGTCACTTTCGAAGAATTCAGACATTACATATCACTTATAGAGAAAGGTAAATCACTAAACCTAATCGCCTTTGTTCGACAACATACCTGGGATAATTATCAAAAGAAAGACACTTCTGTAATCCATCCATTACAAATAGCTCTTATTGACGAGCTTATTCACAATTCCCTGTTTGGGGATAAGAAAATTGGGAGATGGCGTTATACTTTTAACAAATTTGCTGACATCATTGCAGTATTAGAAACAAACCAGAACGGATTGTTTCTGGAATCAACCCGAAAAACAAGTATTTTCAGAGCTTATTTGAAAAGAGAAATTACAGATATCTTAAAGCTCTTTGTTCAAAAAGATACAAAAACTGATTCATTCCAAACCATTACAGATTACTTGAATCTACCTGATTTAAAATTCTCAGATTTCTTAACACCAACTCTTCTCACAAGAGAGCAAGCTGCCAGAATAAAAACGTTTCTGACTATCATTATAAGCAGAGGCACTTTACTTTTAAAGATCAATAGAATATTCAATTACGTTGCTCAAGGAGAGTTTTCAAGATTTGATACCAAACAAGTAACTTATAGTTTCCCCGAATTCATTAAACTTACAATTCAAACCTTGGAAATAATGGAGAAGATTTTCGAGAATAGCAGGACTAATGAGCAGTTTGATGAGATTAGAAAACGAGATGCAGGTAGTTTTTATATTTGCGAAGCTGAATATATATTAATTCATCACACGTTTATAGACTTAAACATAGCTATCCGTAAACTTATATCTCTTGTAAATTGCTTTCAACAAAATTGGACGGATCTTAAAAATAAACCCGACGAATTTTATTCTTACCGTGGAGCTTATTTTGATAAATATACGGACAAGGAAATCGCTGAATTCGCTTTAGGTTATTTCATTAAGGATATCTAACTTCTCTACATCGCAATTTTAAATAGTTTAAGCCATAATGATTAATTTTAAAAGAGCATTTGTATGATACATTTACCAAATTTTTTTCATTGGAATTCCACCAACAAAAAGGAAATTTTAAATAATACTACATGGCATGAATCTGGCCATGCTGTTTTTGCTAACATATTTAAAGATCATTTGGTAATTCAAAAGGTAACTATTTTACCAAATGAGTATGGGAAAGGCGTCAATATAATTTCATCTAAGAAATTAAACGAGACATATATCGACGATTTCCATTTAATAATAGTTAATCTTGCTGGGCTTGTGGTTGAAATGATGAAAGATAAGAGGTCAAATGACAATGCATATTTACCGATAATAAATTACTTATTACGACGACTCAAACAAGGGAATGATATTAAAGATTCATTTGATGGAGATTTCCTCAATATACAAGAACCACTAACTAGATTATCTGAATCAATCCAAAAACCGAAGGATAAAATCCTAGCAATGGCTATGTTATACATAGCAAACTGTTTGACAAAATGCTTAGAATTTTGGCCAGCTATTGATGCACTTACAGAAGAATTAGATAAAACAAAAACATTATTAAATAAGGAAATCAACGATGTTTTTAATCGAATTGGATTTAATCAATTTTTAAATGATTCTAAAGAGAGGTTTCTTGAAGAATCCATTCGTATTTTAAAAGATAACGACATAGTCAATAAGTCGTTCATGATGCTCACAGGTTAGAACTGAACGGAGAATCTTTATGAAAGGTCAGATTCAAACCAAAAAAAATTGTAACTTTAAATTAAAATAGATAGATTTATATAATCAATTTTTAAATGATAAAACTCTTTAAAAAATCAGCAAGTTCGATGTGATCAATCTAATTCGCCCAAATGTAGTCAGATTGTCTAGTCTATTCACAATAGCTAGCAATTTTAGTTAATTAATAAAGATCAGATAAGCTATGAAAAGGAGTGAAGTGAACTTGATCATTACTGAAATGAAATTATTTCTTGAAAATCATCAATTCATGTTACCGGAGTGGGCTGAATGGTCATTCGATAAATGGAAAGGTACTTATGAAATGTGTTCTGAAATCATTGATAATAAACTTGGATGGGATATTACAGATTTTGGGAGTAGTGATTTTAAAAAACAGGGATTAGCACTTTTTACTATACGAAATGGTAACTGGGACAAAAAAGATAAAATGTATTGCGAGAAAATTATGGTAGCTGATGAAGAACAGGAGACACCTATGCATTTTCATTTGGGTAAAACGGAAGACATTATTAACAGGGGTGGAGGAAATCTGGTTATTGAACTTTACATGGCTACTGATGCTGATAAACTATCTAAACAGATGGTGACAGTTAGTATTGATGGTGTGATTACCATTGTTAAAGCCGGTGAACTTATTATTCTGAAACCAGGCCAAAGTATTTGCCTCAAGCCCAGGGTTTATCACAGGTTTTTTGGTCAGAAAGGAAATGGCAGGGTATTGATAGGAGAAGTCAGTATGATAAATGACGATGCCAACGACAACTGCTTTTATGAAAAGATTGGCAGATTTCCAGAAATAGTGGAAGATGTAAAGCCGGTTCACTTGCTCGTAAATGATTATGCAAAATTTCTTTAATCAGTATATTGCAAAAGAGTATTTTAAAGATGGCAGATAAGATCATAGTTTCAGGTGTTGGTTGCTGTCTAGTCGACCTGTTATTCACTAACATTGATTTCAGAGGTAATAAGATCCATCCGTATCTGTCGAAGAAACGTGGTGATGGAGGCTTAATTCCGGGCCACCTTGTATTTCAGGAAGAATTTGAAAAATACAGTGGCGGTTCTTTCGAATTGGCTCTAAACAAGATAACAGGAGGAAGAACATATGAAAATATCAATATTGGAGGGCCATCGATTGTATCATTGATAAATTTGGCACAACTAGCCGATAAAGAATATTGTGAAGTGCGTTTCTATGGACGTGGCGGAAATGATGAGTTAGGTCAATATCTTCTTGCATCACTTAAAAAAACACCTGTTAAGATGAAGGATTTTAAACTTATCAATAACCGAACGCCTTGTACCGTAGTACTATCCGATCCATCATTCGATAGTTATCATGGCGAACGAATATTTCTAAACTCAATCGGCGCAGCATGGAATTATTATCCGAATGAATTGAATGATGAATTCTTTGATTCAGACATTACTATTTTCGGAGGAACAGCTCTTGTCCCACGGATTCATGATAATATGACCTCTCTACTAAAGAAAGCCAAATCAAAAGGATGTACTACAGTCGTTAATACAGTATTTGATTTCAGGAACGAAAAAGAAAATCCTTCAACAAAATGGCCTTTGGGTGAGAGTGAGGAAAGCTACGGATACATTGATCTTCTCATTACTGATAAGGAAGAAGCTTTACGTTTAAGCGGCAAACAGGATACCCGGAATGCAATTCGATTTTTCATAAATAAAAAGGTCTCATCGTTAATCATTACTAATGGGACTAACAATATTTCGACATATTCTGATGGTCGTTTTTTCAATATATCAGGATTAAGAGAGATGCCAATTTCACAAAAAATAAGTGATCAGCTGAAGAATGTACAGGCTGGAGATACCACTGGTTGTGGCGATAATTTTGTCGGTGGAGTCATGGCGTCAATTGTGAACCAATTACACTATGGTGTCAATCGTCCGGATCTGCAGGAAGCCTGTTGTTGGGGAATAGTGTCGGGTGGTTTTGCCTGTTTTTATTTGGGAGGAACCTATTTTGAAGAAAATTCTGGTGAAAAACTGAAGAGGATTAAGCCTTATTATGAATCCTACAAAAAACAGATATAATATTGATAATCACAAAATAGTGATTTTCGGGGCAGGTAAGATTGGCCGGTCATTTATTGGTCAACTTTTCGGAAGTGGAGGTTATAAAGTAGTATTTGTCGAGAATGATCCGACCATTGTCGCCAGACTTAACAAAGAGAGAAATTATAGGATTATAATAAAAGGAGAAAAAGAAGAGGAGATTGTTGTTCAAAATGTAGAGGCAATTTGCGCCTGTGATGTACAAAAAGTAATTGAAGATGTTGCAACCGCTGAAATACTGGCTGTTTCGGTCGGCAAAAATGCACTGCATGCAGTTATTCCTGTTATTGCATCCGGTCTGGAAATGAGGTATAGATATAATCTCAATTGCCCACTTGATATAATAATTGCTGAAAACATGAGGGCAGCAGGAGATTTTATGAAAGAGCAACTGATAAAATACCTGCCTGTTGATTATCCTTTTGGAAAACTGGTTGGATTGGTTGAAACCAGTATAGGCAAAATGGTGCCGATTATGACTCTGGCTGAATTAGAGAAAAACCCACTTATGGTTTATGCAGAGCCCTATAATACGTTGATACTTGATAGAAAAGGATTTAAATCACCGATCCCTGATATTAAAGGATTGGCGCCAAAAGACAATATAAAAGCCTGGGTCGACTGTAAAGCATTTATTCATAACCTTGGTCATGCGACAGCTGCATATTACGGATTTTATAAGCATCCTGACGCTGTGTATATTTACGAGATACTTGACGATTTTGATGTATTTCAATTTACAAGAGAGGTAATGATTCAATCTGCTTTGACACTCCATGTTGCTTATTCAGATGATTTTACTATTTATGACCTTGAGGAACATATTGATGATTTACTTATGCGTTTTCAGAATAAGGCTCTTCAGGATACCATCTACCGAGTTGGTCATGATTTAACCCGTAAGTTAAGATCTGATGACCGCTTTATGGGAGCAATCCATCTCGCAATTTATTTTGGAACACCATATGATAAGATATTGAAAGCTATGTCATATGGACTATGTTTCAGGGCAAAAGATGAAGAAGGGAATTCATTTCCGTCTGATATCGCTTTTTTGGGAGCTCTCTTAAAAGAATTTGAACCCACAATGATCAAGGAATTAGCCCTTGATCCTATAGTTGACTACTTTATTTTAGATGAATTAAAAAAACAGATAGTGTTTTGTTAAGATTGTAATGTAGGATTATTAAGAATTAGAGTTATCATAAGAAACAAATTTGACCATTTTAATAAACTTTATCACAAGTGTCTACTAAAAATTAAATATAGTTCTTTAAAACCATAAGAACATAAAGGTTGTGGAGCTTCTTTATTTTATGTAGATTTGAATTGAAATAATGGTTTTCAGCTTTACGGAAGGGCAAAAACAATGAGGCAAGGCAAATTTGTATGCTCTCAATTTACAGATTTTCTTCTCAAGCGGGTTTTCGATTGTATAGTTGATAAGTACTATTCGATTAAGTACATTCGGTTCTTTACTTGTTGGATTCAACTATCCTGTATGCTCTTTGGTCAATTTTCAATAAGATAAAACTTGCGTGATTTATTTATTGGTTTAGATGCCCATAAATCCAAATATTATCTCTTGTGTTTTAGAAAGGATATCACCCGATCAAATCTGGCAAAATCAAATAAGAAGCAAAACTATAAAATATTTAATAATTTTACCAATCACTTGATTAATGAAGCTAGAATGACAGCTCCAGTTAAAGAATTTGATTTGAACATAAACTCAAATGTTTATGACTTGATTCATCAACGATTGACTTGTAAAAAAAAGAAAATTGGTAGTCGAAGTTCAGCATAAACATAGGAGGAGCCTTTAATCACAAAGAGATAGACAGAATTCCTGTTGATCTTGGTGCGACTTCCAGTTCAGGCGGAGTGTACGTGTTTATTTCTATTCAAAATATTATGCCAGATTTTCTAAAGGAGAATATAATGGCAATGTTCGAAACAGTGAAAGAATTTCACTGAAAGAAATTTGAAACTTAACAAAAAAGAACTTTTATTCATATCATCAATAAGATAATTTTTGATATTAATTGCCAATTATTAAAAATGAAAAAATGAAAAAAAATTACATTTTGCTAATTTCCATTGTATTTGTAATAGCCTCCTGTTCATCTGTTAATGGACAGAAAAAGACAATCATGTCTGTAAAAGATACAATCCAGGTGGTAGGTCATGCGCACATGGACATGAATTGGCTTTGGACATATTCCGAAACCATGCAGATGTGTAACGATAATCTCAGGCAGGCTGTAGCATTTATGGATGAATATCCTGATTTTACAATGATACAAAGCCAGGCTGCGGTTTATAACTTTGTGGAGAAGGTTGACCCGCCTCTTTTTGAGCAGATTAAAAAATATGTGAAAGAGGGTCGCCTTGAGCTGGGAGGAGGCATGTGGACAGAGGGTGATATGAACATGTCATCAGGAGAAGCAATAACAAGGACTTTTCTTTTGGGGCAACGTTTTTTTCTGAGCCGCTTCGGAAAAATGGCGAATGTTGGCTGGCTGCCTGACGATTTCGGCCATATTTCACAGATGCCTCAGATACTCAAACTTGCCGGTTGTGATTATTTTTATTTTACCCGTTGTAAACCTTATAATGGGACTTTTTGGTGGACTGGTCCTGATAGTTCCACAGTACTTTGTTATGCCAACGACACTTATAATGGTGAGATTACTTTGAATCTTAAAGATGAATTAAAAAAAATTACACCTGATAAACATAGATTATTGCAGGTAACTGGCATCGGTGATCATGGTGGAGGCCCGACAAGAGCTAACATTGAAATGGTTCATCAATTGGATAAAACTCCGGGCTATCCCTCAATAAAATTCACAACTGGTGGTGATTTTTTTCGCAAGGCTTCAAAAGAGATGGACGGCCGCCCGACACACCGTGGTGAGATGCAATTTATATTTGAAGGTTGCTATACAAATGTGTCTGATATTAAAGCAGGTAACAGAAACTGCGAAAATACTCTTTTTGAAAGCGAATTTTTCAACACTCTTTGTTGGCTTAATGGCGATAAATACCCGGCAGATGAACTGCGTAATCTCTGGACAATGGTGACATTCAATCAGTTCCACGATATACTCCCGGGATCAGCCATCAACGAATCTAATAAGGAAAACATTGCACGGTATTCCGAGGTACTCCGTAAAACAACTGAATTGCGTAATAATGCTTTCCGCAAAATGGCCGACGAGGTTAAATTCCAGACAGGATTGGGTCAACCTGTTGTTGCTTATAACCTTCAGCCTCATAGCCGTAAAGCTGTTATTGAAGCTAACGTCTATTCCCACGAAGAGCCTGTTACAGCACAATTAAACAGCTGGGGTAATTATTACGGTTCAAAATATATCAAACCGGTGGATAAAGGTCAGGGTAATGTTGCTTCAGTTCTGGTCCAAGATGCCTCCGGTAAGACATATCCGGCACAGGTGGTATGGGGAAAATCAACACCGCCCGGATTTACATCAAAAATAGAGTTTATTGTTGAAAATATTCCAGCCGGTGGATATAAAACATTCTATGTAGATCTCACAAAACCAGGTGAATTTAACGAAGTTATTCCATTTGCTGACAATACATTTGAGACCGATTTTTTCACAATAAAGTTTGACATGAAGACAGGAGATATTGTCAGTCTGTTTGACAAACGTACGAAGAAGGAATTTGTAAGAGAAGGTGGTCATCTCAATACCCTGAGAATTTCCCTTGAAGATAGAAAAGGTGGCATGAAGTCGTGGACAATAAACAAATTTGTTGGACAGGAAGATGTGACAAATGTGGCCAGTGTAAAGGTTGTTGAAAACGGACCAGTAAGAGCTTGTGTTGAATCGGTAAAGACTTGGGGTAAATCGAGGTTTATCGAACGAACATACATTTATCGTTCTTATCCACGTATAGATTACGACATGGAAGTACACTGGCTCGAAACAGGAAGTGATACTACCGATTCGCCTATGTTAAGAGCAGTCTTTCCAATATCAATGGAAAATTCAAAATTCTACTCACAGGTCCCTTTTTATGTTGCTGAAAGACCTGTTGATGGAAAAATCAATGGCAAAGAAGCACCCTCCTGGCTACGACATGCCGATGCTTATGGAAATAAGGCAGAAGCAAATGACGGACTTGAAGTTCCTGCACAAAAGTGGGTCGATGTAACTGATGGTAAAGTTGGTATTGCCCTTCTTAATAAAACAAAATACGGACATTCTTACAGCCATGGTGACCTCAGGATTACACTTATGAGAACGGCAGGTGATCCTGATATTTATCCAAACCTTGGTAAATTCAATATCAGCTATTCATTGTTCCCTCATGTCGGTGACTGGAAAAACGGAGTCTGGGCTGAAGGGGAAGATTTTAATGTTCCTGTTTATGCTGGCGAGCCGCCATCCCTTGCTCTTGTGAATGCTCATTCCACATGTCCTGAAGAGGCTTCATTTTTCTCAATCGATTCACCAGGTGTTGTTCTGACTGGTATGAAAAAGGCGGAGGATGGTAATGAATTAATAGTAAGACTCGCTGAAATTGAAGGTAAAGAGACAATCATAAATCTTAGATTACCTGTTGATGTGAGTTCAGCCCGCAGACTGAACCTGATAGAATTACCTCTCGAAAATGCCACCAACCCAACTATTAATGGTAAAACAATACATGTTAAAATAAAACCAAATGAAATCGTTACACTTGGTATTACGACTTCAAAATAGATTTGGTTTATATGAATAATCCGGACTATACTGAGCCACCCATTCCGGAGTAAATTGAGCCACTTATTCCGGAGCAATGTGAGCCACCTGTTCCGGACGAAAGTGAGCCACTTTTTAGAGGAATATCGATACTGACATTCCGGCATAAACTGAGCCACCCGCTGACGGCGGATTTGTAACGAGTGCTGTGTTACTTTGGTTGCAAAATCAAATAACATGGCAAATAAAACAAAGAGTATGTTACAAGTACGTCGGATATTACAGTTATTATCAGATGGTCACAGCAAGCGAGAGGCCAGTCGTCAGACCGGTACAAGTCGCAATTCCATCGATTCTTATGAGTTGCGGTTTCAAGGGTCAGGCAGTAGCTATAATGAGTTGCTGCAGTTGCCGGATACTGACCTTGCGGCACTTGTTTACACAAAAGAGACCGCTAAAAAGTCGGATCCAAGGCGAAAATACCTTAATGAACATCTTGATTATTTTTTAAATGAATTAAGCAGAACCGGCGTAACCAGGGAGCTCTTGTGGAATGAATATCGTCAGTCGGCACCGGAGAGCTATAGCTACTCCCAGTTTTGCGATCTGCTATCAAGACATAGCTATAAAAAGAGTCCTGTATACCATAATACATATATTCCGGGAGAGCTGGTTGAGATCGATTTTGCAGGCAAAAAGATGAGCTATGTTGACCGCTCAACCGGCGAGGTTGTTGAATATCCGGTACTGGTGTGTACTTTACCATATAGTTCCTTTAGTTATATAGAGCCGCTTGCTTCGGGGAAACTGGATCACCTGGTACCCGCCATGAACCGTGCAGTAGAATACTTTGGTGGCGTTCCTAAGGTGACCCTTACAGATAACATGAGACAGATAGTGACGCAAACGAACCGTTATGAACCGTCATTTACACTACTGGCCGAGCAGTGGTCCGTTCACTACAACACCTGCCTGAAAGCCAGCAGGCCTGCAAAACCAAAAGACAAGCCATCTGTTGAAAAAAGCGTTCACCTGTCATATCAGCGTATAAATGCACGAATGCGCAATGAGACGTTTTACAGTCTTCAGGAGCTCAGACAAAGAGTCTGGGATCTTCTCGAGGAGTTTAATAATCGTTTAATGTTTAAGCAGTCAATTAGCCGCAGAGACAAGTTTACGAGTGAAGAGAAGCATTTGCTCAGAGAATTGCCGGCTGAGCCCTTTATACTTAAGTCCCGTACCAAAGCAAAAGTCAAACCAAATTACCATGTTATCCTTGGAGAGGACTGGCATCAGTACAGCGTACCGCATCAATACATAGGTCAGGAAGTTATTATTGTTTACGATGAACAGGTTGTTGAGGTGTTTATCGATAATATGAAGCGTATAGCAGTACATAAAAGAGACTGCCGGCGCAATGGATACACAACTCTGCCAGAACATATGCCTGAATCGCACCTTAAATACAAACAACAGAAAGGCTGGACAGAAGATGACTTCATTTACAAAGCTGAACGAATCGGGGAACAAACCAGAATCGCAATTAATAAGCTACTGGGGGCAAAAGCATTTATCGAACAGACTTATGATGGATGCCTTGGAGTTCTCAGGCTCGCAGATAAATATGGTAATGACAGGCTTGAAGCTGCCTGCAGGCGTGCAAATACAGGCAGTAGAATCAACTATAAAATGCTCCATAACATACTTAAAAATAATCTTGATAAAATACCCGAATGTGAAAATGAATTAACCCTTTTTATCCCTGAGCATGAAAATATCAGGGGAGCAGAAGCATACAATTAAAAACAATAAAACCATAATAATTATGAATGTTCAGACAACAGTAGACCAATTACGAAAATTAAAGCTGCATGGCATGGTCAGGGCCTACGAGGCGGCACTCACGGTTCCGGTGCATGAGCAGATCTCTGCTGACCTTCTTGTTGCCAGATTAGCAGAATCGGAGCTGCAACACAGGGTTAATCAGAAGACTCAGCTTTATCTTAAACAAAGTAAGCTTCGGTACAATGCTATCCTTGAACAAGTTTATTGCAATCCGGCACGTAATATAACATCGGATCAACTCATGAAGCTTGCCGATGGACTGTTTATCGACCGAGCCGAAAACATACTTATAACCGGAGCCACAGGGTGCGGTAAAAGCTACCTGGCTTGTGCTCTGGGAAGACAGGTCTGTTCGCTGGGTTACCGCGTCATTTACTTTGGCATGAACCGCTTTTTGGAGAAAGTAACTCAGTCCAAGCTTGACGGAACCTTTATTAAATTGCTTAATCAAATAGAAAAAACACATTTACTGATATTTGATGACTTCGGGTTAATGCCCCTTGACAATATATCAAGGCTGGCTCTATTACAAATACTCGAAGACAGGTATGGTAAAAAGTCAATTATTATAACCTCTCAGCTTCCCGTGGTTAAATGGTATGACTATATCGCAGAACCTACGCTGGCCGATGCAATAATGGACAGATTGGCAGTAAATGCGCACAGAGTAGAGTTAAAAGGAGAATCATTAAGAAAGAAAAAATCAGAAAAAAAAGAGTAATTTTATTGATCAAGTCCACCGTCAAAATGGGTGGCTCAATTTGAGCCGGAACGGTGGCTCAGTTTGTCCGGAATAATCAGTTTATAAATTTAAAAAAACTGATTAAATGAATTCATGCCGATAATTCTCTATAAAAACCTATATTATCTTTTTATTCCTGACTTTCCTGCAGGCTCATTGAGGATTCTGTAATTTTTGAAATGAAATAGTTGAAGAAATAATAAGAATTGCTTCATAGAATGATATACTAGTATCAATGATATCTAAACCGCCACCTGATATACTTTTCAGCTTGGTAGTTGAACCACTTCTTATGTCAAGTCCTACAACGCTAAAAATCAACAATTTTTATGTAGCTAATTTATTCCGGCCAAATGTTGTAAGATTGTCCGACTTTTGAAGTTAAGATAAAATGTATGCTTAGTTCCTCCGTAATTTTTGAGCCCTTTCTAGCTATTATTTTAACCTATTTTGCACAAATCACAGCTTATGGCAAAAAAATGCACCCTGATTTATCTAAAGTGAATTTTTGATTGCATTTACTGAATGTATCTTATTAGTAAATAAATTAATGCGAAAGATTTCCTCCTATATCTTCGAGTGTTCTTCCTTTTGTCTCTGGGAAATATTTCCATACCACGATTACTTGAATAATCATCATTATTGAAAAAAACATAAAGGCATAAGCGACTCCAAATTGTGATAATTTTTCTACGACAGGGAACAAAAATGTAATTAAGGCAGCAAAAAACCAATGAGTAAAACTACCTAAAGATTGTCCTTTTCCGCGGATAGCATTCGGAAATATTTCAGCAATTAATACCCAGATAACAGCACCTGTCGAAAAAGCAAAAAACATAATATAGATCAACAGGAAAATCAATAATCCATAGCCTGAAAAATTTTGGGTATAAAACGTTTTGGCTACAAGACCCAAACATACGGACATTCCAATGGATCCAGTAATAAGTAATTTTTTTCTTCCTACCTTGTCAATTAGAATTAGTCCAAGAATTGTAAAGATACCGTTTGTAACTCCTATGAGTATTGATTGTAACATTGAATCAGATTTGGTAAGTCCGCTTAGTTCAAATATGCGTGGAGCATAATATAAAATTGCATTAATTCCTGAAAACTGATTAAACATTGCAACCAGAAATGCTATGGATATTGGTTTGAAGTATATGTGCGAAAATAGATTTTGTTTTTTAGTTGATGATTGGGACATGCTTAACTTTATTTCTTCAATTTCTTCATCAATGGACGAAACCTCAATCTTTTCTAATATCACTTTTGCTTTTGCTATTTGTCCAATTTTGATAAGAAATCTAGGGCTTTCAGGTATCAAAAAAAGTAAGGTGAAAAAAATAAAGGCAGGAATACCAGCAACACCTAGCATCCAGCGCCATGGTTCTGCGCCAAAATCTCGTAATAAAAAGTTGGAAATATAGGCTATTAATATCCCGAAAATGACATTGAACTGAAACATTGCAGTCATCCTACCTCTTATTTTTGCCGGTGATATTTCTGCAATATACATCGGAGCTACCACTGACGAAGCACCTACTCCGATACCTCCTAGAAAGCGAAATACAATAAATGAACTTACATTATTTGCAAGAGCACTTCCTACGGCTGTTGTGACATATAATGCAGCAATTGTAAAAAGTATGGGTCTTCTTCCAAATCGGTCAGCCGGTTTTCCAGAGATTAATGCTCCTATTACCGTTCCAATTAATGCTGAAGAAATCGTAAAGCCATGCATTAATGAAGACAATTGAAACAATTCTTGTATTTGTTTTTCAGCTCCTGAAATAACAGCAGTGTCAAAGCCAAATAGGAACCCTCCTAAGGCAACAATGATTGACCACGTAAAAACCTTCGTAGTTGATTTGTTTTTCATAATTTTTAAATTATTTATTATCATGTATAAAACTATTTATTATAATGCCATTTAACTGGGATATCTGCAGACTCACTAATACATCCGTTTTTCAGAACTGCCCAAACACGCAGAAATGCAATATCCATAATGATACTTTCACGTCCACATGGTGTATATTGAATATCCCATTCATCCTTATCTTTGTTGTAAGTCATTCCTGCATCAGAATTAGGAAGTGATATTCTCACTGTCTCAATTTCTTTTTTGCTTCGGCTAAGTTTTACGGAAATAATAACAGGTTGTCCGGAGAGGAAGTAGTCGGGTTCCATTTTTACTGAGTTAATAATATTTAGTTGTTCTTCTGTTTTATTTATGCATCTGGGCATATCGGGATCAATTGGTCTATCGTAAACTACAGATTTTGTATAAAGACCTGGAAGTAAAGAGCATATTATTGATTTTTCTTGTCCCGGCACCATTGTCTCTTCCTCTGGATAATCAAGGTAAGGTCCAAGAAATTGATTTTGATCGATATGTCCGAATTGTAATTCTATTTTATTCTCCTGATTCCATAGAACAAAATCACTAATATCTGCATAATGGATAATCGGACGACCAGCTATTGCTTGACATTCTACAGCAACATTTTCCCCGTTAACGAAGAGTTTTGGTTCATGCACTTTTGAGGCATCTGCAGAAGGTAAAACAAACCAAAGACGATCAGGTCGTGACCAGGCAAAATTATCAGGATATTCCCTTTTCCATTCCAGAATAAGTGATTCGAATTCGCTCAAATTTTTTGGGCGATTGGCTACCATTATACGATGAATTTTCTCATCAGCAAAGAACCTGGTAGTCATTGCCATATTTTCTGCATTTTTGTTGAAAGGGAAAATAACCTTCTCCCCATTTTTTGTTGCCCAATTATCAAGCATTCGAATGGGAACAGTACTCTGACTACCAATATAATTCACTAAAATTTCTTTGCTTGGAATTGTCACTGAAACCTTGTTATTGGCAGAGGTAAGTTTCATCAAAACGATTTGATATGCAGGCACTACACATTCAATTGTTTCGCCTCGTTTGAATAGTCCATCGGGGTGTTTTGCATCGAAAAAAAATCCTCCCTCATCAGGATAAGATTCACATAGAGTAAAAGTCTCTTCATCCTGAAGACCAATTTCATCATCTAGCTTAAATATGATTTTTGATGGCCGGGGATTTTGGTTGCAGAGAAAAATGAAACCATGTCCTTTGTGGATTCGCGCCCAACCATCAACTCCACCCACACGAAGCTGTTCCCCAAAAGGAATATTATATTTGCACAAGTCGAAATTATCTCTTCCCCATTTTAGCCACTTAGCATAAAACTCCTTCATGCCAGGAACATTTTCAAGATTATCTGGCAGAATTATGGTCATTATTTCTCCTCCACAAGCTAATCCCGACATTAAACTATATTTCCATCCAATATAATCCCATGCCATGGGAAGTCTTACATCCCAAACACCTTCCTGAATGCGATTGACAAGAATATGATTAATTTCAGGGGGCATAAATCGGAAGTTTTGATTCCACCAGTTTTGAAGTCTTATGCCATCAGCATTAACACGATCAGCATGAAGATCGGGATGAATTGACGAACCAAAAGGAATCGTTAATTCCCAATAAGATTCGTGTTGGTCGAAATATTTAAATCCCCAAAGACCATATTCTTTACGACCGTAAAATGCCATTAAATATAAATCGGGATGCTTTTCTTTTAATCGTCGTATAAGTTCTGATGAATTACGCCAACCTTTGTAATCACCTTTCCCAGCTAAATGACCATGGTTTTCGTTATAACAAAACTTGCCGTTACCGGGTCCCGGATCCCATGACCAAAGTTTTAATCCATACTTTTCAATCGTATTATTTTGAACGTTAAACCACCAATCTGCAAATTCGTCACAACCCATACAGTTCTCAGTTGTAAAATCTCCCAATTCATCACACTTCTTCCAATCCTTTTTTTCAGGAGCAAAAGGAAGTGCACTTGCATTTCCTTCCATGCCAAGCCGAGCGCAACCCATGTAATAACCAAAGCCAATATCATATGAACGGGCTTCGTCCATAATATATTTTGCAGCAGAACCTTCGGGACCTAGCTGCCAATAAGAGGTATCTGTTCCATTTGGTCGTTTATAGGGATACATCGGATTGAACATAACGAGATCTCCACCCAAATCATGAAATGTTTTTACCACATTCATAAGCGTCTTCTCTTCTGGAGAGTTCGGTGCAGGCATTTGTGGCAGCGGATAAAAAAAATGATAGTTAATGAACTTAAACTCCTTCAGCGAAACATCCATATAATCGGCAACAAAACGCTGCATAGCTTTTATTTCATTAAGATCTAATGGTTTGTGTCCATCAGGATTCCGATATCGGGGCCGATTCCCGGCTATGGTTTGAGGATAATAATCAGAGATTTGTTTGCCATCTTTTGTATAAACACCAATAAATTGGGGGTCGCTACGATGGGCTTCCTTCTTTTTCAGAATAAGAGAAGGTTCATATTGAAAAGAAACAGTTTTATCATTTTGTTGCGTTTTAAAAAATGGATTCTCAACACCACAAAAAAGTCCGCTTTTTTCCCATCGAAGAAAGGCTACTGTTGAGGCATTCCAAAAAGTGTTATAAACAAGAACTTCTTGTGGCGAAGTAGAAAAAGTGGTCTTCCCAAATTCAATATTCAAAAGTATCAGGGGTTCGTTCCCTTTCGAGATAGTCAGCGAACGTTCTACATAGGCAGCTTCGGGTCTTAGAAAATATTCTAAATTAATTGTTCGGGATGGAGTGAGGTGATAATAATACGAAACTTTACCTGAACTTCTTTCCACTCGAAGCACCTTAGCTTCTTTACTATTAAAGGTGCCTTGATTTGTGACAACGCTGAAAAAATCACTTTCTATGCTATAACAAAATTTCCCATGAATATCATGAATACTTTTGATCTGACCAGTATTAGAAATAACAACTTCTATCGACTTATTCTCTAATGTCTCTCCCAAAAGTGGAATAAAACCAAAAAGAAACCCTCCCAAGTCAACAATTATTAACCATGTTAAAACTTTATTATTTGTTTGTTTTTTCAAAAAGATGCGATTTTAAATTTAATTATTATCTAATCTCTTTAGGAGTTAGTTCCCCGCTGCTTGCAGTTGGGAGTTTCATTTAAATAAGTAAGTGTTTTTACCAAATTGATTTCATAGGATTGACTTTCAGACTTTTCACAACAATACTCTTACCGAAGAATTTAAAACCATCCTTGTTTCCAGGAACGGCTTTCCGTTCAATGGCATATGAAAATGCACCTCCGTCAACAAATACCTCTATCGAAGTTTTGTCAATTATAATATCGGCACTTATTCCCATACTTGTCCGGTCATCGGGAGAATAAAAAAATCCGTTTATTTGATTGAAGCTCATATCATACCTAAATAAGGTTTGTCCAAACAAATTAAGACCGGCATCGGTGGAAAGTGATAACTTAATGGAGGTCTTAATACGCATACTAACTGCATCATTGAATTGTTGTAATAATTCTGATGCTTTATTTGCGTCAAGCCCTTCCCATGTATATTCTTTTTCTTGCAACATATCTATTTCTTTTACCGGAACATTAAACAATCTAATACCCTCATTGGTAGTACGTAGTGTTAAATCGGTAGGTAATAGCATCATTTGATTAAAAGGCATCCCAGGCTGTTGAATGCGACCCCATCCTATCTGGATACGTCTACCATCGGAACTGGAGATATTATCGAATGTCTGAGCAGCATATATGGCTCCGTTGCCATAGTAGTATTTGCCTGCTTCGGGGGTAAATATTTTTCCATCAAACTTTCCTATCATATAAGTCCCCGAGCCTCCATACATAACCCATTTTTTATTATTCTTATTTCCATCAACCTCCAATTCAAAAAACTGAGGACATTCAAAGAAGCCTGTTGTGTGACTTTCATAATTCCATTCTTTTAAATTGCTTGATGTATAAATTGAATTACCATCGCGTTCAAATAAGACCATAACCCAGCTTTTTGTTGGCTGATACCAGAATACTTTCGGATCACGAAGATCCTCGCTATTCCATTTTGCTTTAGAATTAATTACAGGATTGCCATCATATTTTGTAAAAGTTCGCCCTTTGTCTAAGCTATATGCAATGCATTGTCTCTCATCATCTGAACTATGAGCAGTATAGATGGCGATCATAGGGGGAATGCCATTTTTACCAAAGCTGGAAGTGTTGTTATAATCAATTACGGCAGTACCGGAGAAAATTGCACCCAACTTATCAGGGAACAAAACAACAGGCAATTCTTCCCAGTGAATTAGGTCTTTACTCACAGCATGGCCCCAACTCATATTTCCCCATTCGCGTTCAAATGGATTATGTTGATAAAATAAGTGA
>PMIJ01000187.1:60479-61945 GCA_003157015.1 Bacteroidales bacterium | reverse complement strand
CCTTTATTTGCTTTTTCAAACCTGCCAGCATGGTCGGTCTTTGCATCGGTGAATGCTCCTTTCCTGTAGCCAAACATCTCTGATTCGAACAGGCTTGCCGGGATTCCACCGAGATTAACTTTAACAAATGGTTTTGCTTTTCTTGTGCTGTACAGATGAATAGCGGAAGCTATCAGTTCTTTACCGGTACCGCTTTCCCCTGTAATTAAGACAGGCGCATGTGTAGGTGCGACTCTTTTTACAATCTCAAGAATCTCGATTAGTTTTGGGTCTTCCCCGATTATAGCCTGAAATTCAACCAGTTTATCTCTTTTTTTTAAAACTGAGACTTTCTCATCACTTCTATTACCTGATAGTGTAATAGATGTCTCAATAATTTTATGCAACTGGATATTATTCCACGGTTTCGTTACGAAATCGTATGCTCCCAGTTTTATCCCTCTCACAGCAAGTTCAACAGAAGCCCATGCCGTCATAAGAATTACAGGTATGGCAGGTTTAATTAATCTAATTCTTTTTAAGAGTTCTATTCCCTCCTCCCCGTTTATCGAAACGGAGAAATTCATGTCAAGTAAAACCAGGTCGAAGTCATTTTCGGTGATATATTCAATAATATCTTCCGGTCTTGAAGCAAAGTTTGGGGTGTATCCGGCTTTTGTCAGCAGAAAACCCAGCGAACTTCTTACAGCATCGTCATCATCACAAACAAGTATTCGGTTCGACATTATCATTACTGACGAAAGTACGAAACTATTCTGTTTTCAGCGCAACAGCCGGATGTATTTTTGAGGCGATAGTTGCAGGAATCCACGTACTCAGAAGTACAAGCAATATCATTACCCCGGTGCTAACCCAGATTGATATGGATTGAACTCCGGGTTCTAATTTTCCATAACCTATTTGCGATGGAGTCTGAACCATTATAATGATTACTATCACTAGTCCGGCTGCCGCTAAGATCATGTTTTCACTTATCAGCAGTCTTTTAATCCCTTTTCCTGTCGATCCAAGTGCCCTTTTTATGCCAATCTCATTTATCCTCAAATTTGTATTGTACCAAAGAATCCCTATTGTACCTAGAAATACATTGATCATTATAAACAGTGCAATGATGACAGCCAGATAATCTCTCTGATAATTTTCAGCATTTTGCTGGCTATGCATGTTTTCAAGAGAGTTTAAGCTATCAATTGTCCAGTTCTCTGGATTGAGAGTTGAATACACCTGTCTCTCAGCAACTGCAAGCATATCACCAGTCCTATTGTCGGCAGTCCTGATAAGGATATCTGCACCCCAGTAAGTTTTAGCATCTGTTTTTTCCTTCAACAAAAAACCAAATGAATCGGGTGTCTCTATATCACTTCTTTTAAATCTGTCAGTTATGCCTATGATTTCGTATGTCTTCTTTTCATATTGAACTCTTTTTCCGATCGCATCTCCATGAAAATCTGTTTTTTCCACATCCA
>PMIJ01000187.1:0-60373 GCA_003157015.1 Bacteroidales bacterium | reverse complement strand
AATACGACATTATGAGTGTCATAGCAGTTCTTAATCCTGAAAATAGTGATCATATTGATGACGTACACTGAAAGGTTCACCAATACGAGTGAAATCATAAATAGCTCTATAAAAACGAGAATATTCCTGCGCCTGCTGTTCCAGATAGTTTTAAAGAATAATCGTATCATAATTCACCTCCTTTCAGATATACAGCTGGTTTCATCCGCGAGAGCCTAATAGCTGGTAGATATCCCGACAAAAGGCCGAATATTAAACATGCTAACAGAGTTGCTGCGAATACCATATAATTGAATGAAAAAGTTAGTGGAACATTATTAAAATAATTGATCGAGATAGTAAGAGAACTTCCCAGAAGGCCTACAACAAGATATGCCAGAATAATTCCAATTATTCCTCCCGTGAGAGTCATCAATATATTCTCGAAGAGAAACTGACTCCGTAATGCGCTACTGGCAGCGCCAAATGATTTCCTTATAGCTATCTCCTCGCCTCTTTCATGAATCCTGGCGAAATTCAGAGCCATAAGGTTTACTGCTGGTAAAAGAATGAAGGCGAGTGCATAGAGCAGATATTTAAAGAGACTGGAACCCTTGGAATATTCTTCAGGGTCACCATAGCCTCTCATAATCTTCTCAAGCTGCGAATAGGGTCCGGAAAGAAAGATAGATTGAGTTGTATCAGCAGCATCAAGACGTGCAATCATTGCATGTGTCTCGTCATGAATTGCAGAAAACTGGTTTGAATTACCGGCTTTAAAAGCTGTATTAAATCCACCCAAATATTCATCGAATGCTTCAGTATTTTTTAGAAGAGTGTAAGGAAAATAAAGGTCTCCGGTGGCATTTTGATCAGTTTTTGGTGGGTCCTCAACCACACCTGTCACAATCAGATCCATAGAGGTATAATGTATCGTCTTCCCGAGTACACTTTCATCAGTCCCGAAAATTAGCAACTTCAGCGACTGTGTAATAACAGCCAGATTTGCTCCGCTGGTCACTTCTTCTTTTGTATAGGGTCTCCCCTGAAGAAATTTATAGTCGAACATTTCCCAGTACTCTGCATCAGTCTGATTCTGAAGTTTTTTCTGGTATTTCCCGTGCAAAATAAATTCCCATGGCATTGCTCCGGTATACATTGAGACTATATCAGCACTTTTGATTTTTTTTAGATATGTCTCGGAGAGTGTCCTACCGCACGCTGATATGCTATATCCATTAGTACTCTTCCCGTTAACAGTTCTTTTGGTCATTATCCGGTCACAGAACACTATCTTTTTCAGATCCTTCTCAGGGCCAGACCCAGAAGTTATCTTCGAGATTGTCATACTGAAGATCATTACAAACATTATTGTAAGGCTGATACCGAACAGACTAAGAAATGTGAAGAGCTTATTCTGTAAAGCAACCTTGACGAATATTTTAAAATAATTTTTTAACATTTTCGTATTAATTTATATTTAAGCATAACCTCAGTTTCAACCCCCTAAATCCCCCATATGGGGGACTTTAAAACCGTCTCAACCCCCCATTTGTGGAGTTTTGGGGTTGCTCTAACTTACCAATCTGCCGTCAAATAACCTTACTATACGGTGTGTTGATCTGGCTATCGACTCATCATGTGTTACCATGACAATAGTTGTCCCTTTTGCATTAAGTTCAGCAAGAATCCCTACCACTTCATGTCCGATGATACTATCGAGATTCCCGGTAGGTTCGTCTGCAAGAATGATTCTCGGATCTCCAGCTACTGCCCTGGCAATTGCAGCACGCTGGCACTGTCCGCCTGAGAGCTGTGATGGATAATGTGTCATCCTGTTTGTAAGTCCGACTTTTTCCAACGCTTCCATTACCCTTTCCTTACGTTCTGAAGATGGTGTTTTTCTGTAGATCAGAGGCAACTCAACATTATCATAAACATTCAGCTCTTTGATAAGATGGAAGCTTTGAAATATAAAGCCTACCAACTGATTTCTCATCCTCGCCGTTTTTTTATCTTCATATGAAAGAATTTCAAGATTATTCAGGTTAAGCCTGCCTTTATCAGGTTCATCAAGCAGTCCGATAATATTCAGAAGAGTGCTTTTCCCGCAGCCGGAAGGACCCATTACTGAGACAAATTCACCCTCTTTCACATCAAAATTAATATTATCCAGAGCAAGAGTTTCAATCTCTTTTGTCCTGTATACTTTACTTATGTTCTCGAGTTTTATCATAATAATTAGAAATAAATTGAAATAGGTTGATTTAAGTTGAAATAAATTAATTGCTTTTTTCTTCACCACGGAGTTACGCAGAGTATTCACGGAGATGCACGGTTTAAAATCTTTTATTCTTCCATTCTCCCTTTCTCCCACTCTCCCTTTCAATTACTTCCCTACCCTTATCTCTTCCCTGGTATACTTCTCACCAATATCAGTTAAAATCACCTTCTCTCCTTCTTTAAGGCCTTCAAGAACTTCTACATAATCAAAGTTTGCATCTCCGAAAAGTATCTTTGTCCTGTATGCTTTATTTCCCCTTACAACGTACATTTCTTTGTACCCCCGGTCTTTATAATAGGTACCATTGGGCAGCCTCAATACATTATCTTTATAAGAGATTATCACGCGGATCTCAAGTTGCTGATCGGGACGAAGATTTGAAATATCTCCCTTGTCAATCCTTATCAGGCATTCCATCATACCCTGACTAACAGCCGGCATTATATTCTCGATTGTGCCAGATAATGTTTTTCCCTGGTTACGAACTTCGACTTTCTGTCCGCTTACAATCCTTCCTGCCCAGGAATTGCTTATCGTGCCTTTCAGTTTATAACTTGAAAAATCCGCAACACGTGCAATCTGTTGTCCTTCAGAAACTGAAGCACCGGGTTGATCAATAATCCAGCTTACGTCGCCATTAAACGGAGACTTTACAAATGCCTGGTCAACTAGGTCCTTTGCTTTGATTATTTTATTTTTCAGAATGTTTATCTCGGTCTCAAGTTCACGTATACCGTTGTTTCTGGAGTTTACCTGGTTGTCATAGTTATACTTTGCCTGGTCGTTTTCCAGTTGCTCAATATCCCATTCTGTTTTTGCTTTTTTTACATCATAGGCCGGACTTCCTCCCATTTTGTTCAAAGTAACCTCACCCTCATAAGCCAGCTTCGCATTTTCAACCTTTATCTCTTTTATTTTCTTGCTAAATTCGAAATCCTCTTTTAGCTGCTGCAGTTCAATTTTAAGTTTATCAATTCTTATATTCTGAAGCTCGTATTCATTCCTGAGCATATCAAGATCGTTCTCTGCCAGCTTATTGTTAAGAATAAGGAGGGTATCTTTGGGAAGAACTTTATTGCCTGGTTTTTTAATTATTTTCACGATGTTGCTCCGGAATGGTGAAGTAATAATCTCTTCATAGACAGGTATCACATTTCCAGATCCCTGTACAGTGATCTGAATGTCTCCCTTTTCAGAAATGCCGGTCACAACCTGTGAGAGACTTACACCAGGAATAAAAACACTTTTAAGAAAAAGGATAATTAAAAGAGGAACTATTATTATAATTGAAATCACTCCGATCTTCCTGATAAGTAATTTTCTCTTGTGTTCTTTTGAAACCGGACGATCCATATGAAAGTAATATTTTATAGTACTTAAAAATTGGACAAGACTCATGCCAGTAAATTAAGCCTCATATTATCAGATATTTAAGAATAAGATGTTATTAATTAGTGTATCAGAATGAGACAGTTGCGGACACATATTTTTATTTAATAAGTTTATCATAGTCTGTTTCAAGAGGTTTTCTTTTGATAAAGTCGAAGAGGGTGAGGCTCCTGATATTGTAGAAAAAGTTCCAGTAATCCTGCAAAGCCTGGACATAAGCTCTTTTATTCTGGTCTTTTCTGCTGTCAGCATCATTTAGATCGAGGACTGCAATCTTGCCAATTAGAAAACGCTGTTTAGTCACTTCATATCTTTTCATGGCAACTGTATCAGATTTTGCAGCAATCTCAACCTGGTACTTCTGCAGGTTGAACTGTTCCACATCGAGAAAAAGATTCTGCTGAAAGTCCACCAGTGCCTGGTTTGCCTGAACCTGTGCCAGCTCGAGGCTCGATTTTGCCATCTGGTACCTGCCTTTGCCCAGACCCCAGTCAAGTATTGGCAAAGTGAATTGCATGCTTACCAGCTGTGAGTTGCTGAGATGATTATATGCAGCATTAACGTCTAGTGCCTGCTGTGAATACCCGAGAGATGCGGAAATGCTTGCATTAAGTCCTTTTGATGCTCTTGCCTGGGCTGCGTTGCTCTGGGCATTAAGCACATTGATCTGCTGGTTAAGAATATCAGGATTATTTTGTAGAGCCAGGTCAAGTACTTCCTTCATATCAACCTGTAATTCGGGAATACTATCAGGAAGAATCAATTCAAGCCTTACATTTTCATTGTAGCCGAGAAATGATCGTAGCCTGATTTCTTTATCACGCAAATTCATGTCTGCCTGTTTCCTGGCTGTCTCCGCATTAAGCCACGAAAGCTGCATCTCCAGCAGCTCATCTTCTGCTATGGTTCCCAGCTGGTATCTGCCTTTTGCTATCCTGTACAAAGTATCTGCATTGGAATAGTTCATTTCTGATATCTGCTTATTTATTTGTGCCAGTGCCAGGGAAAAGAAATTCATCACTGCGTTCATATGAACACCTTCGATATTTGAAAGATATGTTTTCCTGGCAGCATTATATTTCATAGGTTCAATCTTCTTTTGCCATTTAAGCGTATTATATTGTCTTATTGGCTGAGTAATACGAATATAGGCAGGATCGGATATATAGTTCACAGGAAGTTTTAATGCTATGTCCTTATAAAGGGTCAGATCCGAGCTCAATGCAATTACTGTACCTGTAGGACCAATGTTCTGGGAAAGAGAAAGGGTTCCCATTGTACTTATTGTATTTTTTGACGTATAGATATACTGATCTGAACCCGAATCGTAGACTTTGGTGAGACCATTGCTGAAATCAGGGGTAATGCCAGTAAGCGTAAGTGATGGAAGATACTGTGCCTGGTAGGATCTATATTCCCAGTAGCTGGCACGGAACCGGTGTTTTGCAATCAGAGCGTTGGGCGACTGTTCCTCTGAAAGTTTAATGACCTCCTCGAAAGTCAGCTTTTTTACCTCCTGTGCATTTGTTCCCGTCGAAGAAAAAATAAGGGTAATTATAAGCGAAATGAGAAATGAATTCCTTTTAAGGAGTACTCTACTATGCTCGTTTAGAACCAGACAATCCATTTATCCTTCTGATTGGTATCAGATACCATTTAATCAATACTCATGCCAGTATTGTAATATACAGGATATCAGACATGTGAAAATAATCTGTCTAAAATTATTGTATCATAATGATACAGTTGCGAACACTCTATGGTTCTCTATGGACCCTCTGTGACCCTCTGTGTAACTAATAATTAAGAACTTGCACTGAGTTGCACTGAGAAGCACAGAGATCGCAGAGAAAACCAATTGATTTTTTGCACCTTCGTTTTGTCCTTTAAGGTTAATGGATTTTATTTCATCAGAAAAGGAATACTTAATCTTTTGTAGTTATTTTCAGCGAGAGGATTATATGGAATATGCTCAATAGGAATTCGTGAATTTGTTTTTCTTACAAATTCTTGAATGGCATTTATATTTTCTTCACTGTCTGTAATCCCTTCTATCATTGGAATCCGCACGATAATTTGTTTTCCTGATTTTGCTATATATCTGAAATTTTCCCTGATACTTTCGTTCGATTTTCCGGTGAACCTGGTATGTTGTACAGGATCAGATATCTTCATATCAATTATAAACATATCCACAAAGTCTGATATACGTGAGAGTGGTTCCCTCTCACAAAAGAGGGATGTCTCAATTGCTGTGTGAATTTTTCTTTTCCTGCAGGCTTCCAGTATCTCTGAAGAAAAATCTGGCTGGAAGAGTGGCTCTCCGCCGGTCAGTGTCACTCCGCCACCTGACATCCTGTAATATAAAATGTCTTTAGTAATTTTATCAATTACCGATGAAACACTGGTTTTTGTTCCTGTATATTGAATCGCTCCTGTGGGGCAGACATGGACACAATCACCTGTTAATGTGCATAATTTAAGGTTTATACTTATATAAGGCTGAGATTCAGGTTGAGGTAGACTAACAAGTTCAAGAGCTTTTTCAGGACAGCTTTTAACGCAGTCACTGCATGCTATGCATAGACTCTGATCATGCCAGATCGAAATTTCAGAACTTATCCCTTCGGGACTATGACACCAGATGCAACTGAGCGGACAACCTTTAAGAAATACTGAGGTACGGATCCCGGGGCCATCATGGACCGAAAACCTTTTTATCTTGAAAATAGTTCCGGTGCCTTCAATCAGGTTCTCCATGAGTAGTCCTTTTAATTATCTCATCCTGCAAATCTTCGGCAAGTTCAGTGAAATAAGCCGTATAACCTGCAACCCTGATTGTAAGACCCCTGTAAGATTCAGGGTCAGCTTTAGCGTTTATCAATTCCCTGGCAGTCACCACATTAAACTGGACATGATGAACAGGAAGCCAGACAAAAGCTCTGAGCAGTGATGCGAATTTTTCTCTGTCAGCATCATTATTAAAAAAAGACGGAAGAAACTTCATATTCAGCAGAGTTCCGTTAGTTGCCAGATGAGAAGGTATCCTGCTTACAGAATTTAATACTGCTGTCGGTCCCAGTTTATCGCGTCCATACATTGGCGACATTCCTCCATCAGCCAAAGGAGTTTGAGAAATTCGCCCATCAGGCGTTGCTCCTACATTTTGACCCATCGGTACATGTGCAGATACGGTATAAAGGCCCAGGTGATATCCTCCGCCCCTGAAGTTCTTAAATTGTCTGATTTTATCTGCAAAATAAGTTACCCATTTTGCACCAAGTTCATCAACCCAGGCAACATCATTGCCATATTTGGGAACATGATTTACACAAAGTTGTCTTAGTGATTCATTTCCGGCAAAGTTGTTTCTCAATGAGTAAAGCATAGTCTGTCTGTCGACAATTTTATCGCCGAACACCAGTTTTTTAAGTACTGCTAAACTATCAGCTATATTTGCAACCTGGATCGCCTGAATCCCCGACATATTATATTTTGCACCTCCGGAGGTTACATCTTTCCCTTTCTTCAGGCAATCATCAATAACACTTGAGAGAAACGGCGAAGGCAAATGTTTCTGATGAGTTTTCTCAACCACTTCGCAGGCAAGTATCATCTTTTCAATGAAAAAATCAATTTGTTTTCTGAAAGCATTCTCAAATGATGGGAAATCAGAATAATTTTCAAGAGAGCCTGTTTTCAGGCCAATCTGTTTCCCTGAAATCATGCATTTCCCATCATTTAATGTCAGTTCAAGCACTTTTACAAGATTGAACATAGCTGCATCACTCCAGCCTAGATAGTTACCCTGTGCACTTAGCTCAACACAACCCACAAGTGCAAAATCGATACAATCATCAGAACTTATTCCGATAGTCTTTAAAGAAGGTATAATACTCTCATCATTAACGATCTGAGGCATACCGTTGCCCAGACCAATAACTCTGCTGCATTCGTTAATAAACTTTGCCGGAGACTTTTTATGAAGGCGTGCTGTAAGATTTGGTTGTGGTAACCTGATATGCTCCTGAGATTTTAGAATAAGATATGACAACTCATTTGTGGCATCTTCCGAGTTTTTCTTTTGTCCTCCAATAGTTACGTTAAAGCCGATAGGAAATCCAGCAAAGTACTTTGCGCTGTGTGCATTACGCATATAAACTATCTGGTTGAACTTAATGAACAGAGAGTCAAGCAACTCAATGGCTTCACCTGTATCAATCCTGCCTGATTTTAAGTCATTTTCGTAGAAAGGAAAAAGATATTGATCTGCACGACCGGGAGAGAATGAAGAGGCATTTGATTCCATTTGAAGTATGACAAAAAGGAACCATACAGATTGCAGTGCTTCCCTAAAAGTTTCAGGAGGGTTTTCAGAAAGCTTTATACAGATGTCAGAAATTTCTTTAAGATTTGACCTCAGCGGATCATTAGCATTTATTTTTGCCATATCCAAAGCCAGATCACTGTACCTTTTTATGAATTTACATGATGCCTCAAGTGTGATATGGACACTTTTGTAAAAAGTCTTCAGCTCATCCTGAGCAATTTCAGATTTATTCAGAACTATATTTGCCAGACCGGCAGGACCGAATTTAAGCCAGTCTTCAACTTTAGGGCAGATATGACCTTGCGCATGATCTTTCTGATTTATTTTTACTACTTTTTCAATTGCAGATATTTCCTTTCCATAATATCTGTAAATATCATCTTCCAGGGTTTTATCATGCCAGTAAGGTTGAATTATTGTTTTAAAATAAACGGCATCTTCATTTCTAACAAGAAATGGATCCTGAGATCGATCAGGCAAAGTATCAATTTCTTTTGCCAGCCATTCAATGCCTGCTTCAGGGAACACCACTCCTGCCCTGTTGTCGGGTGTGCGGTTTCCAACAATAAGTTCTTCAGGATCAATTGCAATTTGCATTTCTGAAAGAGATGCAGCAAGTGCCTTCGCACGTTTAATATTGACAGGTAGATTCTCATTCTTCTGGTATATCCTGGTGATTATTTTTGCCTGTTCAATTGAGAGATACCGGTCAACATTCAGAGTTTTATTCTTTAAAGAAAGAATTCTGAATGTAGGTTTTAGATCTTGGATATCTGATATCATTAAATTTCAAATCTTGCCCAAATTAAGAAAGAAATCCATTAACCACAAAGTACACAAAGGTTTTACACAAAGCATCACAAAGAATACCATGTAATGGCCACGCCATGGCGTGGCCCTGCTAAAACGATTTAGAGACCGTAGGGTCATGCCATGGCATGACCAATACGAAATCAAGGATATATCTCAGAATTATTCCCCCTTTCGGGGAATGTCTCTCAACAGCGGGACAAGGGGCTGAATATCTATTTATATGAATCATTATGCACACTTTTAACCGCTCGTCCTGAGGGGTCAATCATATTCTTAAAAGAGGCATCCCAGGCAATAGCTTCTGGAGTGCTGCATGCCACTGAGGGAACTGATGGTACACATAATGCAGCTGAATCGGAAGGGAAATGCTCGGTAAAAATACACCTGTAGAAATATTCTTCCTTCGACATCGGAGGATTGATCGGAAAGCGATACTTTGCATTTGCAAGCTGATCGTCTGTCACTTCATGTGAAGTAAGTTCCTTCAGAGAATCGATCCAGTTGTAGCCGACTCCATCGGAGAACTGTTCTTTTTGTCGCCATGCAACACTTGCAGGAAGATAATCTTCGAAGGCTTTTCTCAGAACCCATTTTTCAATGCGATCCTTGTTAATCATCTTATCTTTTGGATTAAGACGCATAGCCACATCCATAAACTCTTTATCCAGGAACGGAACACGACCTTCAACACCCCATGCAGCCAGAGATTTGTTTGCACGCAGGCAATCATATAAATGAAGTTTGCTGATTTTCCTTACTGTTTCTTCATGTAAAGCTTCTGGAGATGGCGCCTTATGGAAATAGAGGTATCCTCCAAAAATTTCATCGGCACCTTCACCGGAGAGAACCATCTTCACTCCCATCGATTTGATCACTCTTGCAAGCAGATACATAGGAGTTGAAGCTCTGATAGTAGTCACATCGTATGTTTCAATGTGATAAATAACATCTCTTAATGCATCGAGACCTTCCTGCACTGTAAAGTTGATTTCATGATGAATGGTGCCGATATGCTGAGCTACTTTCCGCGCTGCAGCAAGATCAGGAGAGCCTTCGAGTCCCACAGCAAAAGAGTGCAATTGTGGCCACCATGCTTCACTCTTGTCCTGCGACTCGATTCTCTTTGGTGCAAATTTCTTAGCTATTGCTGAGACAACTGAAGAATCGAGTCCGCCGGAGAGAAGAACACCATAAGGAACATCCGACATAAGCTGACGGTGTACAGACGCTTCAAGAGCTTCCCTGAGATCTTCAATGCTGGTCTCATTATTTTTAACCGCTGAATAGTCCATCCAA
Source organism: Bacteroidales bacterium (assembly GCA_003157015.1). Lineage (GTDB taxonomy): Bacteria > Bacteroidota > Bacteroidia > Bacteroidales > VadinHA17 > LD21. The sequence continues at coordinate 50,282 of PMIJ01000187.1, read as the reverse complement.
TCGCGTTTATACCATTGTGTCATAACCCCCTCTTTGCTGTAGAGATAATGACCTGGCAAAAACTCCTGGATCTTATTGCAGACTCCTTCAAGCGCTTTTAGTTCTGAGGCTACATAAAAATTACCAAATGAATCCCATCCAATATAGAGAGGTATTATTCCAATATGATCACGGGCAATAAAATAGCAATCTTTCACCCTGTCATATAAAGCGAAAGCGAAAATCCCATTTAGTTCCTCAATGAAAGCCGGACCTTTGTCCTGGTAAAGAGGAAGTATCACCTCACAATCTGAATGGGTCTGAAATTTATATGTTTTTTCATACCGTTTTCTGATTTCCTGGTGATTGTAGATCTCGCCATTTACGGCAAGTATCAGATTGCAATCTTTACTGTATAATGGCTGTTTACCTGATTGCGGATCGACAATCGATAACCTTTCGTGTGCAAGGATAGCCTTTTCACAATAAAATATACCTGACCAGTCTGGACCACGATGTCTAACCTTCTTCGACATTTTAAGGACTGTAGCCCTTAACTCCATATGATTGACTTTCAGATCAAATACTCCGACTATTCCGCACATACTGATTCCTTTAATATTTATTTAATAGTTGAGAAAAGTAGAAACTTAAGGTGCAAAGCTAATAATATTTTTATAACCAATATTCAATTTGAAATAAATTGTGTAGTAAAATGTAAATAAATTAAGTAAATAATTGTATTAACTGAATAATTGATATATAATACCTGTGTTTGTTAAATATTATTAATATAACAAAAATCATGCAAAAGAATGGAAAAGCACAAATGTTTGAATTTCGTAGGTTCCTGTTTCATTTTAGTTATTATATGGCGTGCTTCATATCTATTTTTGTACCATGATTAAATGCATAAGATATGAAAGAAGAAACTCCTAAAATCAGTTTTTTCCCGGTGGGAAACAAACTCCCCGAAATGTATTCTAAATATTTTACCGGACAGGCTTATCTGGCTCCGTTAACACAAAATAAAGATTTAAATTGTCCTGTATCTAATGTGACCTTTGAACCGGGCTGCCGTAATAACTGGCATAGTCATACAGGTGGCCAAATACTTATTTCTGTAGGCGGAAAGGGATATTATCAGGCTAAAGGGGAAGCGGCACGTCTGCTTTTACCGGGTGATGTTGTCGAAATTCCAGCTAATGTGGTTCACTGGCATGGAGCATCTCCTGACAGTTGGTTCTCGCATTTAGCAATTGAAACAAATCCTCAGGACAACAAAGTTACCTGGTTAGAGGCTGTGGATGACGAACATTACTCAAAAGTAACAGCCGGCTCAAACAGTAAGGCTATCAGACTGAGCGATGATGCTATTAAAAATCATGAAGAATTGTGGCCTGATTATAATTCGCTAGCCGCACAAACTGATCCGGAATTGATTGAAATATTCGACAATTGGGCTTTTGACGAGGTAATTAGCTATGGCAACCTCGAAACAAAGACCAGAGTGATGATGATTATGGGATCAAACATTGCCTGTCAGTCACTTACTGAATACAAAATGTTTGTGAATGCAGGACTAAATGTTGGGGTAACACCTGTTGAAATTAAGGAAATCCTGTATCAATCGGTTGCTTATGTTGGTGTTGCCAGGGTGATTGACTTCATTTACGCCACCAACGAAATATTTAAAGAAAGGGGAATTGAATTGCCTTTAAAAGGACAATCTACAACCACACCTGAAAATCGCCACGCAAAGGGCCTGGCTTTGATGAAAGCAACTTTCGGAGAACGAATTGAACGGACGCGCGTGAATGCTCCCGAAAATCAGAAGCATATTCAGGACTACCTGGCTGGTAATTGCTTTGGCGACTATTACACCCGAAACGGGTTGGATATGAAAACCAGGGAACTGCTTACCTTCTCCATGCTCATTAGTATGGGTGGAACTGAGTCTCAGGTAAAAGGGCATGTTCAGGGAAACGTAAATGTAGGCAATAACAAGGAGACGTTGCTCAGTGTAACCACTCAACTATTGCCATACATTGGATATCCTCGCACCTTAAATGCTATAAATTGTATCAATGAAGTAATTCCTGAATAATTTACAGCATAGCAAGAAATGATAAAAATACCTCAAAAGAAATTAGGATTCGGATTAATGAGATTGCCGTTAAGGAACCCAAATGATTATTCAAGTATTGATATGGGTACATTAAATCAAATGGTGGATGCTTTTTTGGAAAGAGGCTTTACCTATTTTGATACAGCTTATGTTTATCACATGGGCAAGAGTGAAATTGCTATAAAAGAATCATTAGTTAAACGTCATAAAAGAGAAAGTTTCACATTAGCTACAAAATTACCAGTGATGCTCTTGAAAACAAGAGAAGATCAGGAAAGAATTTTTAATGAACAGTTAGAAAAATGTGGGGTAGACTACTTCGATTACTATCTTCTTCATAACCTGGGTGTAACGCATTATGCAATAGCTGAAAAATTGGATACTTTTAAATTCATCCAGGAAAAGAAAAAAGAAGGAAAAATCAGACAGATAGGATTTTCCTATCATGACAATGCGGATTTATTGGAAAAAATCCTGATAGCTCACCCGGAAGTTGATTTTGTCCAGTTACAACTTAATTATTTGGATTGGGATAACGAAGGCATTCAGTCAGGGAAATGTTTTGAAGTGGTTAGAAAACATAAGAAGCCGATTGTTGCCATGGAACCTGTTAAGGGTGGAATCCTCGCAAATGTGCCGGGAAAAGTTGAGATATTATTTAAAAACTATAATCCAAATATGTCTATACCTTCCTGGGCCATACGTTTCGTGGCAAGTCATGAGGGAATCATGACGGTACTAAGTGGTATGTCTGATATGGAACAGTTACTGGATAATACGGGTTATATGGTGGATTTTAAGCCTTTTGTAAAGGAGGAATTTGATATTGTGCAAAAAGCGTTATTCATAATTAGCGAAGCACTTGCAATTCCTTGCACTGCCTGCCGCTACTGCGTGGAGGGCTGTCCGAACAACATAGCTATTCCGGAATATTTTGCATTATATAATACAGAAAAACAATTCTCAAAAGGTGTGTTCTCAACACAAAAGGTATATTATGATAATTATACAAAAACACATGGTAAGGCATCAGATTGTATCGAATGCGGACAATGTGAAGAAAGTTGTCCTCAACACATCAGTATCATTAAATGTTTAAAGGATGTAGCTGCTACTTTCGAACATGATATTGTGTTGAAAACATGATAAAATACAGAAGCTCATGGATTAAACGCACTCTCCGAAACCGGAAAAATCACGTTAGAGATTAGCCAGAAGATCCTTGAAAAAGCAATGAAAAATATAATAATACTGGGCGAGAACAAGCCTTCGTGATCATGCCTTGTTTTTTCGTTTTAGCGCATGATGAGCACATGATGGATGGATAATAATATTTAAATTAGAAGTTTAAGGATCCGAAATGTTAAAACATCAACTATTGCCTTAATAATTAATTGAATAATAATTAACTGAATAATAATTAACTTAACTAAAATGAAAGAAATTATTAAAATGAAACAAAGTAAGATGCTTATTACGGTGATTGTCTTATTTGTTTGCGCATCTAATATTTATGCACAAGACTGGCTCCAGTATCTTGGACCCAATGGAAATAGTTCCTCACCCCAGAAAGGTATTTTGTGCTCCTGGCCTGAGAAAGGTCCGGAAGTTCTATGGACTGTTAATGTTGGCATAGGTTATGGCGGACCTGTTATCAAAGACGGGAAGGTATATTTACTGGACAGAGATGATAAGGTAGGCGATAAAATGAGGTGTTTTGATCTTTCCAGCGGGAAAGAACTCTGGAATTTTGGTTATGAAGCTCCCGGATCTGTTATGTTTCCCGGTTCGCGAAGTGTACCCGCTTTAGACGATAACCGAATCTATTCGTGCGGTCCTTACGGAAACCTTTATTGCATAGACATCAACACACACAAACCCATCTGGAATAAGAATGTCTGGACCGATTTCGGTGGCGATAAAATACCGACTTGGGCAATTACTCAATGTCCTTTAGTTTACAACAATTTGCTTATTATTGCTTCACAGGCGCCACAGGCAGGGGTTATAGCATATGATAAACTTAACGGTAATGTGAAATGGAAAACACCTTCTCTTGGTCCCGTCGGATATGTCAGCCCAGCACTTGTAAAAGTTGGAGGAGCCAGCCAGGTTGTTATGATAACAGCTTCATCTCATGGTGGCTATGGAGAAAGTGGCAGCGGAGGCAAAGTCGTTGGAATTGACCCGCTTTCCGGGAAAATTCTGTGGGAATATACGAACTGGCAATGTTCGATTCCAGTCCCTGGTGCAGTTGATGCCGGTGAAGGCAGAGTGCTGATAACAGGTGGATATAATGCAGGTGCGGCAATGATAAAAATTGAGAAGGAAGCAGATGGCAGCTACGGAGTTAAAGAGCTTTATAAAAATCCTGATTTTGGAGCTCATACACAACCTCCGATTCTGGTTAACGGCTATTTTTATGCGCAATATACAACCAACGAACGAAAAGACGGCCTGGTTTGTATGAGTATAGACGGCCAGGTTAAATGGAAAACAGGGAGGTCCCCGTTATTTGATAAAGGTGGTATGATTCTCGCAGACGGTTTGCTGCTCAGCACCGATGGTAGCAGTAAGTTGTATCTTATTGAGCCTGATCCTGCAGCATTTAAGCCAATTGCATCAGCATCCCTTCTTGAGGTAAAAGAAGGAACAGATACAAGGTTTGGAACTCAAAACTGGGCACCACTTGCACTTTCAAACAGCAAGCTTCTGATCCGCGATCAAAGCCAGTTAATGTGTGTCATAGTTGCTAAATGAAATAGGATAAGTTAATTAAGGTTTCATATTTGTAAACTTGATGGCATGAATCCCAGAAATTCAAACCGTTAAGATATTGCCTGTTGCAGAGGAGACAAAAAATGATTTTTTTAAATAAATATACCACACCGTTCAGACTCCTGCTTATCAGCCTGTTAATTGCATTGTTTATCATTTATCCTAACATAGCCTGCTTCTCGTGGGACTTAAGGCATATGGATGCCTCGGGTCATACTGCTTATATAATCTTTTTTTTATTCAGGTATTTGTTTTTTGTAGTGCTTATCTGGGGACTCTTATTTTACAACCTTAGAAAGTCGGACACCCCCATTTTCACAAAAAGATTGTTAAATACTTTCATCATTACGGCAATTGCTTACCTGTTGTACGTTTCCATTTCACTTCTTTCCGGCTATAAGGCTGATTGCTTTACCGGCATTTTACTCTTTCAGTTCGTTGTCACCTGCGTCATCTGTACATTTACCGGACATATTTTCCTATTAACTTCCGAACACAGAATAAAAGAACAAGAGATCGAACAGCTTAAAATTGAAAACCTGCAAAGCAGGTATGATGCACTCACTAATCAGATTAACCCCCATTTTTTCTTTAACTCATTAAATGGTCTTACTTCACTTATCCGGAAAAAAAACGAGGAAAATGCATTGGAATATGTAAATAAAATGTCGGATGTTTTCCGGTATGTTCTTCAGAGTGACAAGAAAGGTCTGGTTACACTTGGAGAAGAACTGGATTTCGTAAAAGCTTTTTTCTACATGATGGAGATCCGGTTTGCAAATAAGCTTGTTTTCAATATAAATGTTGCATGTGAGAAGCGAGATCTGAAAATACCAGTTCTTTCTTTACTACCATTGATTGATAATGTGGTTGTGCACAACATAATCGACAGCGAACATAAAATGGAGGTGAACATTTGTTTAAACGACCAGATGGAGCTTTCAGTTTCAAATCCGATATATACGAAGCTTTCTCCACCAAGCACAAACGGAACTGGGCTTAAAAACCTTGAAAACCGGTTTTCACTATTAATGGACAGAAAGGTCAGAATTGAAAATAATGGTATAAGGTTCCGAGTTTATCTGCCCCTGAAAAAAGATAAAGATGAGAATATTAATAGTTGAAGACGAAACAGCAGCATACGAAAACCTGCTGGAGATTATTTCTGAAATTGATCCTTCAATTGAAATTGCAGGATATACCGAAGGTGTCAGCCAAACAATTCTTTGGCTACAGACAAATCAAAGTCCCGACCTGATTTTGATGGATATCCAGCTATCAGACGGATCCGCATTTTCGATCTTTAAAAGTATTCATCTTGAGACTCCTATTATATTCACAACCGCTTATGACGAATTCGCTATAGAAGCGTTTAAGGTCAATAGTATTGATTACCTTCTTAAACCAATAAAGGTGGCGGAGATGAGAAGAGCTATTGAAAAGTTCAGAAAATGGAGCCGACAGGATGTATTACATTATATCACTCAGTTAAACCAGCTCACAGCATTGACCAGGTATAAGGATAAAATACTTGTACCTGTTAAAGATAAACTTATGCCAGTTGATATGGAGGAGATTTCTTTCTTCTTTACCACTAATAAAAATACGTCAATATTCCTTAGAAATGGGAAAAACTATGCCTACTCAAAAACCCTTGAGCAGATTGAAGGAACCTTAAATCCTTCGGAATTCATTCGTGCTAATAAACAGTTTATTATAGCAAGGCATAGTGTCAAAAATATTACGATCTGGTTTGACAGCCGGCTGCTTATTACCCTTGACATCGAACCTCCGGAGCGAATCTATATCAGCAAAAACAAAGCTGCAGAGTTTAAAGCCTGGATTGTGAATGACAATTAAAACAATTCGTGATTATTCCTTGTTTTTTCTTCTTCGAGCACCACTTAAATTTTATTAATGTTTAATTCAGTTATTTTCGGAACAAGGTTATTATAATCTTAAATAAAAAAACTTAAAAAATGACAGTTTGAGTTTGTATTTCACGAATTTGGAATTCAATTTAATCAATAAAAATCATTATTTGTATTACAAAACTCCAATAAATCACTAATACTGATGCATTATGAAAGCAACAACACTATCAATTATTCTCCTGACATTGCTAACCTTTTCTGTTGAAGCGCAAAAAATTAGTGAATGGCGGCCGGAAAACCGTACCGGGGTATCTGCAGAAACAGGTCTGATGAAGTCATGGCCTGCAACCGGACCAACTCTGCTCTGGTCAAATCTGGATCTCGCCAAAGGTTATTCATCACCATCATTTGGAGCCAGTACCATATATATTACGGGAAACACAGCCACTAATGACGCTAAAGATATACTTTTTGCATTGAACATGGATGGAAAGATTCTGTGGCAAACTGAGATGGGCCGTGCCTGGACAGGATCCAATCCTGAAAGCAGGGCTACTCCCACTGTTGAATCAAATAGAGTATATACCTGTAGTGGGTTTGGTGATCTTGCATGCATCGACGCGACCACAGGGAAAATGATCTGGTCCTACAAAGCAAGTGAACTGAATAAGGGAACCTTTGGAGCCTGGGGAATTGCGGAATCACTTCTGGTGGATGGCAATAAAATATATTTTTCACCAGGCGGACCTGAGACGATGACCATTGCTCTTAATAAAGCAACCGGAGATGTCCTGTGGAAATCTCCAAGTCTTAATGACAAGCCCGGCTATGTTTCTCCAATACTGATCAATTTCGCAGGTAAAAAAATGATTGTAAATGTATCATTGGGTCATGTTTTTGGAGTTGATGCTTCAAATGGTGAGATTCTCTGGAAAGTGAGTCATGGGAAATCAAATGATCCAAATATGGCCCAGTGGGATCTTATTAAATGTACTACGCCTTTATGCAAAGATGGCATGGTCTATGTGACCGGAGGTTACGACACTGGTGGTATGATGATTAAAATTGCCAGCGATGGGAAGAATGCAAATGTTGTATGGACAGACAGCAATCTGGATAATCATCACGGCGGAGTTGTACTTGTAGACGGTTATATCTACGGTTCAAACTGGATTAACAATAACAATGGAAACTGGTGCTGCATTGATTGGAAAACAGGCAAAAAAATGTGGGAAGAGCATTGGAAAACGAAGGGATCTATAATATCAGCCGAAGGAATGCTCTATTTATACGAGGAAAAAAATGGAAATGTGGGGCTTTTAAAGGTAAATCCTGAAAAATTCGAGCTGGTTAGCAGCTTTAAGGTTACCAAGGGAAATGCAGGACCATTTTGGGCACACCCTGTTATCCATGACGGCATCCTCTACATCAGACATACCAATGCTTTGATGGCCTACAATATTAAAGCAAAATAACTATGAACTTAAGCTGGCTAAACAACTGAAGTTTTAAAAATGAAATATTTAATAAAAGAACTTCGAAGGCATTCAGCGAGAACAATCGCTAGTATAAGCGGATACACTATTTCAACAGTTTTTATCCTGCTTGTATTGTCTGTTACTCTGACAAATGAGAAAAGCTCATTTGGAATATTGCGGGGAACAGGCACACATTTCATAGTATATATTCCAACCAACACCTCATGCTGTGTCAATTGCAACAATGAGGACTCAAAGGGTTCACTTGTTGCTGAGGGAGTGAATACCATAATGCTTACGAGTGATTTAATCGACTCTATCAAAAAGATTAAGGGAGTACGAGATGCTGCTCCATACCTGCTTTATAAATTGTACGAACCGAAATATAATTCTGACATATCGCTGGGCGGAATAGACATGAACAGTATAGCTACAAAAAACAATGTTTGTGCAGTAACCAATCTAATCGCCGGGAAATTCCTTTCAGACAGACCTGATGAAATAGTAGCAGAAGAATCATTTGCAATGGCTCATAATCTTTCTGTTGGAGATACCTTGAAAATCTATGGTGGCATATTAGTACTGACGGGGATCGTTAATTCTGGTATCAAACCGGGTAAAGCCGATATTTATGCACCAATAGAAAATGTCAGAAGGATCCTCAAAGAAGATTTGAAATGCATTTCCCCCGGATTTGATATGAATATTATCCTTGTTGAAGTTACTGACTCCAGGATTCACAGCCAGGTCATAAGTCAGCTTAAGCAGCGAATGAAATACTTTTCTGTTTCAAGTTATAACTGCTATCAGCCTGCAAGTGAAACAATGACAATCATTGAGAAAGCTTCCAGATTGCTTGCAATATTGATTTTTATCTTTTTGTTAATTTTTTCTGCCAAAACACAGTTGACATCTCTATTGGAACGGTCAAGGGAAATAGGAATTCTGAAATCGCTGGGATGGTCGAACACAAGACTTAGCAATCAGATCATATTTTTATCGCTTATTCAGGCTTTTATCGGGGTAATTACCGGGATTTTCTTAGGGTTCTTAATAATACTTTTGTTGAACAGCAATCAAATCAGGCTGTTCAACCTGGTGGAATTCAATTTCCGGATAAGGATAATTCCGGTATTAATAGTCCTGACATTAACAGGAGGATTAATTGCCGGTATTTTCCCGATTATTAAACTTTCCCGCTCAAAAGCCGGAGATATGATCAATAACTTTATGTAATTGTTAACGCAACAAGAATATGATTGATAATCTAATTGAATGCATTTCATTAAGTAAACAATATATCAGTAAAAACCAGACGGTCAATGCCCTGGAAGACATAAACCTTCACATCAATAAAAATGAAACTGTTCTTCTGAAAGGTCGGTCAGGTGCCGGGAAGTCAACCCTGCTGAACCTTATGTGCGGATTAATAAAACCAACCAGTGGTAAAGTATTCATTGACAACATTTGCATCAATGAACTTTCTGACGATGAGTTAAGCAATATTTTGTCTGAGAGGATTGGTATAATCTTCCAGAGTTTTAATCTTTTGCCAACCTATACAGTATTTGAAAACATTGAGATCGCAATAGTTCCTAAGAGATTAAAAGAGAGCATGGTTAAGGAGAACATAATGTCATATCTTGAGAAGTTTAACCTGAAAGACAAAGCCCATTTGCTGTCCTCAGAATTGAGTGTCGGACAGCAACAAAAAGTGGCTGTTATCAGAACATTAATCAAACAACCATCTGTAATTTTTGCTGATGAACCAACAGGATCGGTAGATGATGAAACAGCCGAAGAAATTTTAGATCATCTCATGAATTTCAGAAAGGAGAAAGAGGTTACTCTTGTCATTGCAACACATGGAAACATACCGGAAAAATTTGCAGACAGAGTTTATACAATCACTAGCGGACGGATAAATCAATAATAACAGATAAAAATGATCAGAATCAACAAAAGGACATTTTAAGAAAATTATCATCATGAAATATATTTTATCAGTTTTTCTTTTCACGCTATATATCTTCCCTGTGGGTGCACAAGTGCAAAAGAATAGCTTACATGGAAAAGTTCTTGATTCAGATCAAAATGCACTTCCCGGAGCAAGTGTAATTATTGTGGGAACAAAATATGGAGTAAATGCAAACGAATCAGGTGAATATCTTTTTGATCAGATCCCGGCTGGCAAATTAAAAATACAGGCTTCATTTGTTGGTTTTAAGACTATAATGGTTGATTTTGACGTTCAACCAGGTCTGAATTACCTTAATCAGGTTTTAGAGAACAATGCTATTAAACTGGAAAGCGTTACTGTAACATCCCAAAAAAGGGCACAGCAGATTTTAGATGTACCGATTACCATGAGCGTTATTGATTCCAGAATGATAACAGACAACAACATCACCGAACTTGATAAACTGTCGGAATTTGTCCCGGGCTTACAGGTTCGAATGCAGGGAACAGATCGTCCAAGTTTTGTAATTCGCGGAATTAACAGCGACGAAGTAAGTCCGGCTGATCCTCCCAGAATTTCAGTTTTCTATAACGATGTTCCTATCAGTCGGCAGAACGGAGCCGATATGGAACTTTTCGATATGCAACAGGTGGATGTTCTGAAAGGTCCGCAGGGAACGCTTTTTGGAAGAGGCTCTGAAATTGGCGCAATAAATTATGTCAGCCAAAAACCTTCCAACAATTTTAATGGATTTCTTACTGCCGGAATTGGAAATTTTAATCAAAAAGAAATTGATGGAGCAATAAATATCCCGGTCATTAAAGACAAATTATTGATTCGTGCAGCTGGAATTTACGATTACCAGGATGGTTATATTAAAAACACTTTTGGTGGAAATTTAAGCGGGAAAAATACAAAGGCTGGTAGATTTTCAGCTACTTATTTGCCTACTGTTAATGATAAAATCGACTTCGTACTCAACTATCAAAAAGACAACAATCCGGGTCTTGGCTATATGAGTATGAGCTATCCGAACACAGAAGGCAGCACCAATCCATACAATTATGTCACTTCACTTGAACACGGCAAAAACCTTGCAAATGACAGGGAAATCTTTGATGCAACTTTAACTATGAAACATTTTTTTAATGAAAACAACTACCTGACATCTATAAGTTCTTTCCGTAAAATTTCTACCTATACTCGCTGGGACGGAGACGGAACAGCAGCTCCTGCCATTGATATGAGTGAAAATGACGGATCCAGACAGTTTTATCAGGAACTCAGGTTTAATTATTCAATAACAAATAATCTGAACGGAAGTATCGGAGGAAGCTACTTTGGTGAAAAAGCAAACCAGACTTACTGGTTCTCGCCAAACGAACAGGATATGTTCAATTTGTTCTTTAACACTGGCTATCTGGTCACTCCGGATGGCCAACCTTACCCGGTAACCAACCTTCCACCCGATCCGCAGTTGGGTTCTTTGGGAGGCCTGCCTTTAGTTACAAACCATCAGGAAGAAGACAATAACAATGCAACCAATCAAACTCTGCAGGGTTTTGCTGACATCAATTACAGGCTTACCAGCAAATTAAGTATTATTGCCGGTGTGCGGGTTATTAATGATTGGATTAAATTGACCAACAATGCACAAATGACCGGAGGCAGCCCTTCGACACTTGGATTCCTTTCCGGTAACTACCCAAATTTATTTTTTAAACCCAGCGCCGAACAGGAAATTAACACAAAAACCTTTGTTTTAACTTACCGGGCTGGTTTAAAATATGCATTAGATGAAAATTCTACTCTTTTTGCAAGTTATGGAACTGGAAATCGTCCAAAGGTTCCCCAATTTACATCAACAGGTGAAAAACAAACTCTTGATGCAGAAACTGTCAACAGCTACGATCTTGGATTTAAAACCGTCATTCATCAGCGTATCTGGTTTGACCTTGGTGTTTTTTACTACCTCTATACGAATTTCCAATCTTATGCCTGGATAGCAGATGCAAGTACAGGTCAATTTAATTATATCATGATTGATGGAGGGAAAGCCACTGCATATGGCGCTGAAGCAAGTGTAAAATATGAACTTTTCAAGGGATTACAATTTTTTGGAAATTATGCATACATTCACGATCGTTTTGCAGCAAACAACAATAATGGTGATAAACAACAATATGCCAACAATACATTCAGTCTTTCACCAGATCACAGTTTTGCTATTGGATTGAATGCAAGGGTTGGGATTGCCAGAAATGTATATTTATTTGCAATTCCATCCTATTCATACAAAACAAGAATATTTTTTGACGATGCCAATACAATGAGACAGAATGGATACGGTCTGCTGAATTTCAGAGGAGGGATTGAGTATAAAAATGTTTCACTGGCGTTTTGGGGAAGTAACCTGTTAAAAGAAAAATACATTATCAGCGCCGGAAACACCGGTAGCTTATTCGGAGATCCGACACAAATTCCTGGAGCACCTGTAATGTTTGGCACAAAAATTAGCTGGAAATTTTAATCACGGAATCAAAAAACTAATATTCTCAACTAAAGAAGTTGTCTGCTATTTGAGATTTTTAACCTTTATTTAACATACATTTTTTTAAATTGCGAAACTTAACAAATAACTGAATATTACTCCAATGAGCAAAACCACCATCATAACAGGGATAACCGCCATAGTTTTTACTGCGGTATTCTCATGGTGGATTTTTGCCGTACCTTCGTACTCTACTCCTGAGAGGATCCCTGGAATGGATAACAGACCTCCTTTAAAGCCAATGTCCGATATAGTTAATATTGGGGAGAATTTCGATTCTCTCGGACAAATGGATGAGGTATTGACAGGAAGCTGGCCTCATTTCAGAGGTACTGATTTTGACAATATCAGCAAGGATCCGACCGCGCTGGCAGAATCATGGGATACCTCCGGGCCCCGGATCGTATGGAAGACTACTCTTGGTGAAGGTTATTCCGGGCCGGCAGTGCTGAATGGCCGTGTATACATTCTCGATTACAACGAAAAAAGAAAAGCAGATATGCTAAGGTGTTTTTCCCTTTCCTCCGGAAAAGAAATATGGAGAAGGTGGTACAAGGTCGAAATGAAGAGAAATCATGGTTATTCCAGAACAATACCTTCTGTAACCGATAAATATGTTGTCACAATAGGTCCCAGGAGCCACGTAATGTGTTTGGATCCGATTTCAGGAAAATTGCTCTGGAAACACGATCTGGAAAGAGAATTCGGTATCCCCGGATCTGCAAAGGGAAGAATAACTCCTGACTTTTATACAGGGCAGTGCCCCCTTATCGACAACGATATGGCTATAATTGCCCCCGGTGGAAAAGCGATAATGATAGGTGTAGATTGCAAAACAGGAAAGATTATATGGCAGACGCCAAACCCCGATTCTCTCAGGATGTCACATTCATCAATAATGCCGATGAATATCTTTGGAAAGAAAATGTATGTCTATAATGCTGTTGGCGGAGTATGTGGTGTTTCGGCAGAAGGTGTTGACAGGGGAACCATCCTTTGGAGGACACTTGATTGGAGCCCTGCTACAGTTGCTGCTTCACCTCTTTATCTTGGCAATAATGAGATTGCCGTCCTTGGAAGCTACGGAGCAGGAGGCGCAAAAATAAAGATCAGTAAAACATCTGCCGGATTTGAAGCTTCAGTAACAGATGCTCATAAGGCAACAGAAGGACTGGCTAGCGATCAGCAAACACCGATACTTAAAGATGGCTATATATGGTCGGTAATGCCGGAAAACGCGGGTATCCTAAAAAAACAACTTGTATGTTACCCATCTTCTGATGTTTTGCATCCGGTATGGACAAGTGGCAAGGAAAGCAGGTTTGGAAGAGGCCTGGGACCATATATCATGAGCGGGCAAAAGTTGTATCTTCTCGATGATGATGGGAAACTATATCTGTTTAAAATAGGAAAGAATTCTGCTACCCTGGTCTCAAGCAAGGTTATCCTCAATGGAACTGAAGCATGGGGCCCGATGGCCATAGCTGGTAAATACCTTATTATGAGGGATTCAAGGAATTTGGTCTGTCTTGATATTGGCGCAAAAACTGAATGAAATGGATAAAAAAGTTGCATCAGGATTAATAATCCTTATCATATTGCTTTTTCTGGGGTACATCATCTACGATGTTGCTTTCAGAAAAGAAGAGAACGTGGCTGAGAGTTCAAATACAGTAATCCCTGAAATTGCTGATTCATGGAAAATCACCTCTACAATCGATCCTGCATCAGGTAAGGTTGAATCAGTAGGGATTATTAAAAATGGCAATGTGGTAATTGGTGGTGACAGCTTTGTTGCATGCTATGATCCTGAATTGAGAATGCTGTGGAACAATAAAACTGATAAACCAGTTACGGCAATATCAACTTCAGGAGATACGATCTTTACCGCTACAACTGAGACTATACGATTGCTTAATTCTGAAGGAAGAAAAATTGGAGAATGGGGTCCGTTTGAGGATAGTGCAATGATCACCTCCCTATCAGCAAACAAATCATTCGTGGTATTTGCTGACGCCGGTAATAAAGTATTAATGGTCCTTGATAAAAAAGGGAATCTTAAATCGATGATCGGGAAAAGCGGAGAGCCTTTTATCTTACCAAGCCCGTATTTTGATGTAGCTATTGATGCTGCAAACTTCATTTATGTGGCAAATACAGGAAAACACCGTATTGAAAAAAGGAAGATTGACGGAACTATGATTGAACAATTTGGTGGAACCGGAACAGCTCCTGAGTTTTACTGCGGTTGCTGCAACCCGGCTCACTTTACCCTTTTTCCAGGAGGATTCATCACTGCTGAAAAAGGAATTAACCGGATAAAGATCCTGAATAGTAAAGGAGAATTCGTGGAATTCATTTCATCAGTTAACAAGTTTACTCCATCGATTCCTATTGATGTGGCTTCATTGGATGGCAAAATAATATATGGTGCAAATCCTGCTGATTCGAAAGTTTATGTTTTCAATAAAAAATAGAAATAATGAAAAGGGGCAAATTCATTAAACAATTTATAAGGTACCTGCTTTTCGGCCTTTTAGCACTGATTGCAGTTGCAATGGGAAACAGGATCGTCAGTAATTCTGACTGTAACTCATGTCCCGGCAATGGATTATGCTCAGGAGAACAGGATTGTTTTAAATATTTATCTCGTAAAGATGGGAAACGATAAGAATAAATATCAGTCAAGAAGAGATTTCGTGAGGACTGCCGGCAAAATACTTGTGGCCTCACCTCTGCTTGTCCTTCCTGTTCTGCTGGTAAGGAAGACAAATGTTAAGGGATACGTCTGGCAGATCGATCCCTACAAATGTACTCAATGCGGACAATGTAAAACTAATTGCGTCCTCACCCCTTCTGCTTCAAAATGTACACATGCTTTTAAAATGTGCGGTTATTGCGACCTCTGTGGTGGATTCCTGCGACAGGGTGCCAAGACAATCAGTACAGCTGCTGAGAACCAGCTGTGTCCGACCGGGGCTATTAAAAGAAGGTTTATTGAAGAGCCCTATTTCGAGTATACAATTGACGAGAAACTTTGCGACGGTTGTGCAAAATGTGTAAAGGGATGCGGCGATTTTGGAAATGGATCGCTGTATATGCAGATAAGACACGATATCTGTGTGAACTGCAATGAATGCTCCATAGCACGAACTTGTCCGTCAAATGCCGTTATAAGGGTACCTGCAGATCAGCCATATATAAGAAAAACCTGAAAAGTTGAAAAAGTATCTTCCATATATATTAGTTGCAGTTTTGCTGATCTGTCATTCGGTGACCTACTCCCAGGAACGCCAGCAGCAGCAACGGTTCCCCCGACCGGAATTTGAATCGGGTTACCAGACACCAACCCACCAGCTTCTGAACCAGCGTGGGCCAATGTGGGAATATGCTGATGTGGCTGTTCTTATCGCTGCACTCAGCATTACATCGTGGCTCGCGATAAAGAAGAGATCCAGAAAAGGAATAATATGGATGTCGGTTTTCTCTCTTGCCTATTTCGGCTTTTACAGACAGGGATGCATATGTTCGATTGGTTCCGTGCAGAATATTTCACTTGCACTTTTTAACAATAATTACTCGATTCCGCTTTCTGCAATATTATTTTTCATAATCCCGCTAGTCTTTGCCCTTCTTTATGGCAGGGTATTCTGTGCCGGAGTGTGCCCTCTTGGTGCAATCCAGGAACTGACAGGGTTCAGACCTGTCAGAATTCATAAGAGTGTTGAAGCGGTTCTTGCCTCAATCCCATTCGTATATCTTGGACTATCGATTCTTTTTGCCGCAACCCAAAGTCAGTTCGTCATCTGCAGGTATGACCCCTTCGTAGGCATTTTCAGACTCAACGCACCCTTTACAATGATAATATTCGGCGTACTTCTGCTTGTTGTCGGGATATTCGTAAACCGCCCTTATTGCAGATATCTCTGCCCCTATGGGGTCCTTCTGAATATTTTTTCGAGGTTTTCAGGGAAGCATCTTACCATAACACCTGCGGAGTGCACTAACTGCAGGCTCTGCGAAGAATGCTGCCCGTACGATGCTATACTTCCTTCTGACGATCTGAAAAAAACAGAACCGAAAGAAACTTCAAGAAAAAGATTCATTCTCTATTTGATGCTAATCCCTGTTATGACTGTTGCAGGCGCATTCCTTCTATATAACCTCTCTCCTGCACTATCAGCCGTCAACAGTAATGTAAGGCTGGCCAGGGAAATAAGGCTGGAGAAGGAAAGAGGAGTTCCGGCATTGTCAAAGGCCGCGGCAGCCTTTAAGGAATCAGGAAAAACCGAAGAACAGCTTTTCACTGAAGAATCATTAATACTGGGAAGATTCAGGAAAGGAACTCCATGGGTCGGAATGTTCCTGGGATTATCCCTTGGCGCAGGCCTTTTCAGTCTGACAATCAGGAAAACCCGAACCGAATATAAGCCGAACCAGGGAAAATGTTTCAGCTGTGGCAAATGCTTTGAATATTGTCCAATAGAGCCAAAAATATCAAAATGAAATTATCGGATAAAGACATAAAAATTTTAAGTGGTGTAAGCCAGGTCGCTGCTATTTTTACGCTTATTGTCGCAGTCACAATGATACTCGGACTTATTCAGCTTAAAGTGGTGAAACCTCTCGACAGTCAATCTCTTGCTTCAATAAAAGAACAATACGACAAGGATCCATCAGACAAGAATATAGCTGAAGAGGTCAGAGCTATGGACCTTATGGCGCGCCGTGCTTATTTTTCATCACGCTGGCAGGTCGAGACAGGTTCTTACCTTCTTATTGCAGGGGCATTAATTTTTGTTCTCACACGACGATTAATTGCAGGATCTGAGAAGCCTGAACCTGCTTTTTCATCTGAGAAACCAGATATTGTCAGCCAGAAGAAGAAATATAGGGTATACCTGATCTCAGCAGCTGCATTTATTACAGTTGTAGCAATAATCTCTTCATTTATGCTCAGGGGTTCACTTCCTGAAACGGGAGTCAAGGTTGCAGAGGTCGGACAAAACACCAAAGAAGTTAAAAATATCGGGCCTGCTGCTATGCTGGCAGGAAGTACTAATTACCCATTCTTCAGGGGTGAAGGATCGAGGGGAATAGCAGGCGGAACAGGATATCCGGTTGAATGGAACGGGAAGGACGGAAAGAACATTAAGTGGAAAATTCCTGTGCCGGGTCACGGGAAAAATTCACCGGTTATCTGGGGCAACAAGCTTTTTCTGACAGGAATAAGAGCAGGAATACTGGAAGTATACTGCATCGACAAAATAAAAGGAGAAATTCTCTGGACAGCATCTGCCTCTGATTTTCCCGGAGCATCGAAAGAAATACCGGAGAGCGACCCGGAAGCCGGGATGGCTGTTCCTACCGCTGCAGTTAATGGTGAAGTGGTTTGTGCAATATTCGGTAATGGTAACCTGATTTGTTTAGACTTAGATGGCAAGAGGCTTTGGGGTAAAAATATAGGAGTACCGAAGAGTGCATATGGTTATGCAGCATCTCTTCTTATTTATGGTAAAATATTGATAGTTCAGTACGACAGCGACGCAAAGATCGCAATCAAGGGTTTTGATCTTTCCAGCGGAGAACAGAAATGGGAAACACCCCGGACAGGCAGACCTGTATGGGCTTCTCCTGTTTTAGCAAGTATTGATGGTCAGACTCAGGTTATAATAAATGGAAACCCAAATGTATCATCCTACGATCCCACAACCGGTGCTGAGCTTTGGAGTCAACCAGGGGTTTCAGGAGATGTTGCTCCATCTCCGGCAGTAAACAGCAGGTTTGTTTATGTGGTTACTGATTATGCAAAGCTGATTGCCCTAAAGCCCGGGAAAACCGGATCCACAGTGTGGGAGGACAATACCTTCACTCCTGATGCCTCAAGTCCGGTGGCTAATGACCAGTTCCTGTTCCTTACAACCGGAAATGGAGATGCCGTCTGCTACAATGCTCAAAAGGGCGATACTCTCTGGTCACATTACTTCAATAATCCTTTCTATGCATCGCCAATAATCTGTGATGATAAGTTATGGATGATTGACAGGCAAGGGATAATGCATGTTGCCGATGCTACGGGGAAATTCAAACTTCTTGCTGAATCACCACTTGGCGAAAATTCCGACAGCTCACCTGCATTTTCTGACGGCAGGATATATCTGAGGGGAAAGGATAATTTATTTTGTATAGCAAAGGATTGAAAAACAAGGAAGAAAATACTATAAAGGAGTGCAACTGCACTGAAAGTGATCTGACCACTGTAATTAATGTGGTTGAGGAAGTTGTTGCGTTTACAGGAAAGGAAAAGGATAAAGTGATCCCGATCCTGCAGGAGGTTCAGAAGAGACTCAATTATATACCTTCCGAGGCGCTTAAACATATATGTAAGATCACTGAGATTACACCTGGTCAGATATCAGGTGTTTCAACATTTTATTCTCAGTTCAGGCATATTCCGGCTGGGAGACATATTATAAAGATCTGTCAGGGAACTGCCTGTCATGTAAAAGGAGCAAACCTTGTCTCCGATGCATTCAGAAGGGAACTGAAACTGGAACCGGATTCAGGCAATACTTCCGATATGCTTTTCTCTGTTGAGGAAGTAGCCTGTCTTGGATGCTGTACACTTGCTCCCGTTGTACAGATCGACGACAAGACATACGGACATGTCAGCCCTGCCGGGGTCGACATGGTAATTGCCGATTTTCTCCATCAAGTATCCTCCAGAAAAAAGAGTACAGAATTAAAGAACCAATCATCGGTAGCTTCCGAAATCAGGATCGGACTTGGGTCTTGCTGTGTTGCAGGAGGCAGCAGGGAGATCCTCTCCGAGATTATTGATATCAGACATAAATATGACCTTGATGTTGCCCTGAAGCCAGTCGGATGTGTGGGAGTTTGCAACCAGACTCCTCTTATGGAAATAATCACCGGAGGCAACTCTGTTTCAAGATATACAAATGTCAGAAAGGATCAGGTGGAGGATATAATCCTCAAGCATATTATGCCACGTTCCGTAAATAAAAAGCTGAAATTCAGGATAAATGACCTTGTTGATACATTTGTGAATGACAGTAAACTACTGAATCCTGCCCTGGTTCCTCAGGAAAAAAGAGAAGAGATACTTATCAGCTTCCTTCAGAATCAGCTGCATATTGCTACAGAAAAGAGCGGGACTATGTCACCTGAATCCCTCGACGAATATTTGCTTTTTGATGGATTCAGTGCCTTTAATAAATGCCTTCTGTTCAGCGACAAAAGTGAGCTCATAAACATCATCAGGGAAAGCGGATTAAGAGGTCGTGGAGGTGCAGGTTTTCCAACAGGAAAGAAATGGGAAATATTCAGAAATTCCGTGGGTGACAGAAAGTATGTTGTATGCAATGGAGATGAAGGAGACCCTGGCGCATTTATGGACCGAATGCTCCTGGAATCATTTCCATTCAGGATAATCGAAGGGATGCTGATAGCCGGCCTTGCTACTGGTGCTGAGAATGGAATTTTTTATATCAGGGCAGAATACCCTCTTGCTGTCTTAAGGATCAGGAATGCAATCAATTTATGCAGGAAGGACGGCCTGATAGGTGATAACATAAAAGGCACAGGGTTTTCCTTCAATATTTCAATATTCGAAGGCGCAGGGGCATTTGTGTGTGGCGAGGAGACTGCCCTTATAGCATCAATGGAAGGGAAACGCGGAACTCCCCATCTCAGGCCTCCTTTCCCTGCAATTAGAGGATTCAGGGAGGCTCCGACCCTGGTAAATAATGTTGAAACATTATCCCTGGTTTCATGGATAATAAACCACGGGGCCGAAGAATTTAAGAAGATTGGTACATCTAAAAGCAAGGGGACCAAGGTTTTTGCTCTTGCAGGTAAAGTGGCAAGAGGTGGCCTTATCGAAGTTGCAATGGGAACTACTATTCGTGAAATAGTAGAGAATATCGGAAACGGTGTTGCCCCGGGAAGAAAATTTAAGGCAGTCCAGATTGGCGGACCTTCCGGCGGATGCATACCCGAGAGTCTTGCTGATACTCCAATAGATTATGAAGAGCTGATAAAGCTGGGTGCTATGATGGGATCAGGCGGTCTGGTAGTGCTTGATGATGCAGATTGTATGGTCGACATGGCCAAGTACTTTCTTACATTCACGCATCAGCAATCATGCGGTAAGTGTACATTCTGCAGGGTCGGTACCAAAAAAATGCTCGATATCCTGGAACGTCTGAGTATGGGCAAGGCAACTTCTGCTGAACTGGATGAACTGGAATCCCTATGTACTTCAGTTGCAAAAGGAAGCCTGTGCGGTCTTGGAAAATCAGCACCAAATCCGGTTATTACCGGTCTCAGATATTTCCGCGAGGAGTATGAGGAACATACAAAAGGCATATGCAGGGCAAAGAAATGTCAATCGCTTGTGAAATATGTGATTTCTGAAAAATGTACAGGATGCACAAAATGTTCCCAGGAATGCCCGGTAAATGCAATTGCCTTCAAACCGTACGAGAGACATGAAATTGATCAGAAGCTTTGCACTAAATGTGATAACTGCAGGATTGTATGTCCGGAAAATGCTGTTGAAATAGTGAATATAAATGCCACAACTTAATATAGATAATAAAGAGGTTACAACTGCGGCCGGATCAACTATCCTGGAAGCCGCAAAATCTTTGGGGATATATATACCTACGCTTTGCCACAGCGACGGGGTTGAGCATTATACTTCGTGCATGGTATGTATGGTAAAAGACCGGGTAACCGGAAAATTTCTGCCTTCCTGCACTGCCCAGGCTATGGATGGAATGGATATAGATACTACAAGCGATGAGGTAATTGGTCTGCGAAAAAAATCCGTTGAGCTGCTTCTCTCAGAACACCGTGCCGACTGTGAAGCACCCTGTCATTTAGTATGCCCGGCTGGTTACAATATACCTTTGCTAAACAGGCTTATTGCATCCGGAAATTTTATTAAAGCCACTGCTCTGTCAGATGACCAGACCAAAAATGAGCCACTCTGGTGCATAAACTGCCCTGGCTATTGCCAGAACGCGTGCCGCAGGAAAAAGGTAGATACAGAAATATCAATAAAAAATCTTCAAATCTATATATCATATCCTGAGAATAAATCTGGCAACAATCCGGAAGTCACCGGTAGCCAGCAAGAGAAAATACCTGCAAGACCTACCAGAAAAAATAAAAGGTTTACCTCCCTTACTGGTAAAATGACTGATAATGAATTGAATGAGTGGCTCAAGGAATGCGAGGTTGATAATAAACGCTTCTCAGCTATTTCTGATATTGAATCTGCAAGACATGAGGCATCAGCATGCATGCATTGTGATTGCAGAGCTTCAGAAAACTGTGATCTCAGGGAGCTAGGAGAGAAACTTGCACTGAAGAATCCGTCTGGGAAACTGGTAAATTCGGTGGCAGTCAAAAAAATCAACAGAAAAGCGAACCTTATCTTTGAAAATGCAAAATGTATAAAATGCGGCTTATGTGTAAGACTTTGTGAAGACAGTACAACTGAACCTGCACTATGTTTTATAAACAGGGGATTTGTAACCATTTTGTCCGAACCGCTTACAAATAGCTTTGAAGATGTGCTTAAAAGCAAGACAAAAGAATGTATTGAAATATGTCCCACAGGAGCCTTATCATGGTTTAAATCTGACCCTGCTAATGAAATTAAGCTTTAAGATATTACTTTTTCTCCTGCTGAATTCAGGTGTTATTTTCTCCCAGAGTCCGGATTGGTCTATTTTTCGTGGAAAATCAGATCTTTCAGGAAACTCTGAATGGCCACTTCCCTCCAATCCGAAGTTGTTATGGAGCCTGAATTCAGGCTCAGCAACAAAATCCTCACCTGTAATAAGCGATGGTCTTATCTATTTCGGAACAGACAAGGGATCTCTTGTTGCGTGCGATACTGAAGGCAAGCTCGCCTGGAAAACAGCTGCCGGCGATCCGATAGAAGCCCCTCCCCTGGTATCAGACAATAATGTTATTTACAGCACATCTGAAGGCATACTTTATGCTGCAAATAAAAAAACCGGAAAGATTGTATGGTCATATAAAACAGACAATCAGATAGTTGGATCAGCAAATATCTGGAAATCAGGAAACTCATCCGGTATTATTGTTGGAAGCTATGATTATTACCTTCATTGTATTAATCCATCTACAGGGAAAATGCTCTGGAGAGTTGAAACAGAAAACTATATTAACGGTACACCCGCAATATTAAACGGTAAAATTATATTCGGTGGATGCGATGGAATGTTAAGAGTTATTGATCCGCTTACAGGCAAACAAAAAGACACCATTAATATCGGGGTTTATATTGCCTCCTCTCCTGCACTTGCAGGTAATATGGCATATTTCGGGGATTACGACGGAACAAAATACTGTGTAAATATTGCCACAAAAAAAATTGTATGGGAGATTCCGGGAGCTGATGATTCAGGTTCAATTTTGGCGATCCCGGCTATAGGCAACAATTCAGTTGTAATAGGAAGTGAGGATAAATATCTTTATTGTTACAACTCTTCCGATGGAAAGTTGTTATGGAAATACAGGACTAACGGAAGAATATTAGGTTCTGCAGTTTTGTCATCAACAAAAGTTCTTTTTACGGGTATGGATGGATATGTTTATATTCTGGGTTTAGCTGATGGTAAGAAGATCTGGAGCTTTAATACAGGGACCCCTGTTAGCAGCTCACCGGCTGTAGTCGACGGAAAATTCTATATTCTGACGGAGGACGGACGTTTGATGGCCTTTGGTATTAAGTAGTCGCTCGAAAATCAATTTAATTACCCCAGCCCCAAGGGGAGTAAATTGATTTTCTTAGCACCCCCTGGGGCCGGGGTAAACGAAGAAAATCAATGCGGTTTGTTACGAGAGGTTTATAGAGAATATTACATAATATGAAAATTGTTTATCTGATAACAGGTTCAGGAGGTTCATTTTATTGCGGAAACTGTTACCGCGATATGATATATCTGAGAGCTATTCGGAAAGTTCCGGGTATAAATGCTTCTGCAATACCTTTGTATCTTCCTCCCGATGATACAAATACTGAGACCGGAATGGATAAGAATGTCTTCTTTGGAGCTATCTCAATGTATCTTAGAGAAAAAGTCCCGTTCCTTAAAAACATGCCTGTTTTCTTTGATAAAATAGTTGATTCAGGCCCAATGCTCAAAATGGCTGCCAGGAGAGCAGGTACCACGCGTACTGAAGGACTTGAAGAGATGACTCTGAATATGATCAGGGGAGAAAATGCCTTTCCGGAAAAAGAACTTCAGCGGCTGGTGGATTATCTGTGCCGTGACGGGAAACCGGATATCATTCATCTTTCAAATGCTCTTATAATAGGATTGGCCCGAAGAATTAAGAAAAAGATGGATGTCAAAGTAGTCTGTTCTCTTTTAAATGAAGATGACTGGATAGATGAGATGGCAGAGCCTTATCAGTCGCGAGCATGGAAACTTATCTCAAAAGAAGCACCAAATGTCGATAATTTTCTAACTCCCAGCACTTATTTTAAAGAACTATTCATAGCCAAAACAGGAATCCCGGGAAATAATTTTCATGTTGTTCCGCTAGGTTTTGATCCGGGTGACCTGGCAAAAATTGAAAATAATTCAATATGGCCTTCCATCGGATATTTCTGCAGGCTTAGTTATCAAAATGGGTTCGACAAGCTGGTAGATGCTTTTATTGAACTGAAGAAAGGGAATGATCTGCCCGGACTGACTCTTCATGTTTCGGGAGGATTTACAAGTGACGATAAGCCATTTATCGCTGATCAGATAAGGAAAGTAAAGGCTAACGGGTTGAAAAGTCATATCAGGATTTATCCTGAATTTCACGGTGACAGCAAAGAGAAGTTTTTCAGCAGTATAGATGTCATGAGTGTACCTGTAAGAAAACATGATGGTTACGGATTATATATCCTTGAATCTAATTCTGCAGGTGTTCCAGTCGTTCAGCCTGCAACCGGAGGATTTCCTGAAATAGTCTCAAAAACACTTGGTGGGATTATTTACTCGCCTGACTACGTTTCAGAGTTGTCAGCGAACCTCCTGAAATTATTAAAAGATAATGACTTACGTTACAGGCTCGGAAAACAGGGGAAAGAAAAGGTCTTAACTGAACTTTCGCTAGAAAAAATGGCGGAAGGGTTGTCAAAGGTTTATAATTCGCTAATGGGCTGACCCCTGCTGAAATATTTCTTAGGATCGGGAAGGTGTAATGAACAATCTACTTCGATTAATATTTAAATGAGCTGTATGCTGTCAATAAAAAACATATCAAAGTCATTCAAACAGAGAGGTACTGTTCTTGATAATCTCTGTCTTGAAGTGGAAGCAGGTGAAACAATATCTATTATGGGTCCATCTGGTTCGGGAAAAACGACACTTATGAATATCATCGGGCTACTCGACAAACCTGATTCTGGTGATATTTTTTTCAAAGGTGGATCAATTGCAAATTTTTCTGAATCTGAATCGGCCGCATACCGAAACCTGAACATTGGTTTTGTTTTTCAGGACCACCTGCTTCTGCCTTATATGAACATTCATCAGAATATTTTTTTACCTATGCTAGCAACGAAACATTCAAAAATACGATTATCAGATAAAAAGCTATATATTAATGAGTTAATGATACGAGCGGGCATTTATGATCTTAAAAACAAGTACCCGTCGCAGATTTCCGGCGGAGAGGCTCAAAGAGTTGCTCTGGTCCGGGCCCTTGTTAATAAACCATCGATACTTCTTGCCGATGAGCCAACAGGATCGCTGGATGCAAAAAATGCAGAATCGATGGGAGAACTTCTTCTTGAAATGAACAAAGAGTACAGTATGACCTTAATTCTGGCAACTCACTCAATTGACATTGCGAATAAAATGTCGAAGAAATTGCATCTGGTTGACGGGAAATTAATATCGGAATAGGATTAGTAAAATGCAGGGTATATTCAAAACAATATTCCAGTCTTTAAGATTTTATAAGAAACCGGTACTGTATCAGATTTTAATTATCGTATTGCTGTCAGCTGTAATCACCGGTTCATTGCTGACTGGTGAATCTGTAAGGCAAAGTCTTAAAAAAACAGCTTCGGAGAGTCTAGGAAATACCGGTATTCTGATTAGTTCAGGAAACAGGTTCTTTTCCCCGGATCTTATTCAGAGATTGAGAAACAGGTCCAAAATTTCATGTACAGGTATAGTCGAATTGACAGGATATTGCCAGAATCTTAAATCACAGAAGGGAGCTGTCAATGCTCATATCTATGGTGTAACCAGAGACTTTTTTGCATTTCACGGAGGTGATTCTCTTAGTTTAAAACCAGGAGAAGTGGCAGTAAACAAAAAACTTGCTGAATATCTAGGGATAAAATTGGACGATGAAATAGTTATTCGTTATTCACAAATAACTGAAATACCTGCAGATGCTCCATTTGCCCCGGACAGGAAGGTAAACTCTGTGGTGATGAAGATAGGCGCAATTCTCGGACCTGAAAGCGCTGGGAATTTCTCTCTTTTAATAAGCCAGATAACTCCATTGAATATTTTCATGAATTTGAATGATCTTGAAGATAATGGTCTTAAGATGAACAGAATACTGGTCAAAAAAGATTATAAAAAGACATTAAATACTTTATACGACGTATTCAAAAACACCCTTACGCTGTCAGATATCGGTTTTAAAATCCGCACTGTTAAGAAAACGGGAGAGAATGAACTTGTATCCGACAGAGTATTCATTGACGGTACAATTGCTGATGAGATATCAAAACTGTTACCTTCCTCGGCTCGTGTTTTAACATATATGGGTAATCATTTTAGTTCTGGAGAAAGATCCACACCTTATTCATTTATCTCTGGATTGCCATCAGTTCTTTATCCTGAGATTGCTTCTGGCAACGGCATGATATTAAACAGATGGATGGCGAATGATCTCGGAGTAAAAGAAGGTGATGCAGTTAAGCTATTTTGGTATTCACCCGATTCTTTGAATAAATTAATAGAAATAAACAACAACTTTATTGTCAAGCGGATTGTCGAAATGACCGGGATATGGTCTGATTCACTCCTCATGCCCGACTTTCCGGGAATATCAGGAAAAGAATCTTGCACGGATTGGGATGCTGGTGTACCAATAAAAATGCATGAAATCCGCAAAAAAGACGAAGACTATTGGAGCAGATACAGAGGGACTCCAAAAGCATTCATCAACTATGAAAAAGCGAGAGAATTGTGGGGAAATAATTTCGGTCCGGCAACGTCTGTTCGCTTTCCTGTTGCTTTAAAAGCAAAAGAGATTGAAAATAAACTTAACGGATCGCTCGATCCATATAAGGTTGGTTTTACCATTACAGACATACAGGATCAATCATTAAAAGCATCAGAAAACAGTGTCGATTTTGGCACTCTTTTCCTCAGTCTTGGGTTTTTCCTTATCCTGGCTTCACTTATCCTTTTGTCATTTTCAACCTCTTCATATTTTGATTCGAAACGTGGTCACATTAATACTTTATATGCTCTTGGATTTAATAATAACTGGATAGCCAGATTATTGTTTTTCGAGTCAGCACTTATAAGTCTGGCGGGTTGCATGATCGGAGCTTTTTCAGGCTATTTTGCCGATGTCTTAGTAACCAGGGCGCTGAATACTGTATGGAATGGAGCTGTGCAAACTAATACACTTCAGGCCTATTTCAATCTGCTTCCGATTTTTTCAGGATTTGTTGTAACACTATTGACCATCATGGTGCTGATGATGATTAAGATCAAGCGTTACCTGAAAGATCTTCATAGAAAAGAAAAGAAAAGATATATGATTCACCATGATAATAAAAATTTAATATTTTTATCTATTTCATCGTTTATAACAATTTCATTATTAATACTTTCTATCTTGTTACAGGAAGAGAGATTATTTTTTTCTTTTGCGTCCGGAACATCACTATTATTGACTTTAATTTTTTTATGGCGACAATATTATCTGGGCATAAATAAGAGAGTTCAGGGAAGAACAGAAACCAGTAGACAATTTTCCCGTCTGTATTATTCATTTAACTCCTCAGGCGCAGTTACTTCAATATTGTTTATTGCTGCGGGAATATTTACAGTTTTTATCACCGAGGTGAACAGGATGAATTTCAATGAGAAATCAGGTAATCGCTCAGGCGGAACTGGCGGATATCTTCTTTGGTGTGAAAATACAATTCCTGTAAAGGAAGATCTGAATAATAATTCTTCAAGAAGATCCCTTGGTCTTGATGATGCAAAACTATCCGGAGTAAGGTTTGTCCAGATGAAAAGATCATCAGGTAATGATGCCAGTTGTCTGAATCTTAATCATATAACTGTTCCACCCCTTTTTGGTATTGATCCAACTGACTTTATTGAAAATAAAGCTTTTTCATTCGCCAGTTCTTTAAAAAAAGAGCGTTTGCTAAATCCATGGCAATACCTGAAAATTTGTCCTCGTAATAATTTTATATATGGTATTGCAGATCAGACTATTCTTGATTGGGGCTTAAAATTAAAAATCGGAGATACATTAGTTTTACGTGCAGAAAACGGGATGCCATTGAAGATAATTCTCGCAGCAGGTTTACAATCTTCTGTTTTCCAGGGAAATGTGTTGATTGGAATGGAAAATTTCTCAAAGTATTACCCTTCAGTTTCGGGAAGTTCAGTTATGCTGGCAGATGGAAAACCGGAGTTGACTGAACTGATCAAAAACACATTGAATGAAAGACTCGAAAATTACGGTTTGAATATAGAAAAAACTAATGACAGGCTGGCTTCGTTTTACAGCGTATCAAATACTTACCTCTCTGTTTTTGCCGTTTTCGGAGCGTTAGGAATGATAATAGGTATTATCGGGCTCGGATTTATACTATTAAGAAACTTTAATCAACGGAAAAAGGAATTCGCATTAATGCTTGCAGTGGGATTTCAGGCTGCAAAAATCAGACGGATGATCATTTCAGAACAACTTCTGATACTATTTGCAGGAGCGTCATCCGGCGTTCTTTCGGCGGTCGTGGCAACTTCAGATTCAATTATAAGTTATGCACAAATCCCATGGGTGTTTATGTCACTTATGATTCTTGCATTAATGATTACAGGCTTAGTAGTTTTAACTATATCTGTGAGATCAGTTACAAGTAATTCATTAACAGGAAGCCTGAAAAAAGATTAAGATTTACGACTCTGTGGGTCACTGTTTTTTCCCGATAGCTATAAGATATTTCTGGGTTCTGAAAATTATCATTCCATCAGTTAATGCCGGAACGCTCATACATATATCATTCATAGGTATCTCAGCAAGAAGTTTAAATGTATCTCCTGCATCTATTATATAGACAGTCCCTTCTTCATCAACAATATAGATTTTTCCATCAGATGCGACAGGTGAAGAAATAAAACTTTTTGTTTTTCCGAGCTTTGCATTGTAAATCTCTTTTCCTGTAAGTGGATCAAGACACGTTACAGTCCCATTCCAGTTAAAATTATACAGATGGTTTTTATAGAGTAACAATGTATGCATATAAGAACCTCCTCTGGGAAGACTCCATTTTATATATTCATTCGATGTTTCGTTTTCCTTGAGAGTTATGTCACCTATGGCATTGTTTTTTACAGCAATTATCGGAGAGTATTTTCCATGTGCACTGTTAAAATAGATGAGATCATTTCCTGCAATGGGTGTCGGTATTTGAATATCCCCACCACCAGACATCTTCCAGACTTCTTTTCCTGTCTCGAGATCGTATCCCCCGCGGTTTTTATATCCATTTAGTGCTATATAAGTTTTTCCTGCATAAGTGTAAATATTAGGAGTACACCATCCGGGATATTCATCACGCTGGGTCTTCCATATTTCGTTTCCCGTTTTTACTTCATACGCTGCCACAAACGAGTTTTCAAGAACATCACATTGTATAATAAGCTTCCCATTATAAATAATCGGTGAACTGGCAAATTCCCATTCCGCGGATTTCATCACAACCCACACTGATTTCAGCAACCCAAAACTTTTCTTCCACAAAAGCTTTCCATTCATATCATAACAGAAAAGGCCTTCTGAGCCAAAAAAAGCAACTACGTATTTCCCATCTGTAGCCACTGAAGTATTCGCATGAGTCGATTTTGGATGCCGTTTTATTGCTGGAATTCCTTTACATGAGGTCTGTTCCCAGATTATCTTCCCTGAGTTTTTATCAATACAGTATACTTTCCATTCATGAACTGAAGAATCTCTGACGGGTGTAACATCACCATATAATCCTGGCTTATATCCTGCCTTGTCTGCCTCGCTAATAGCAGTGGTAATAAATATCTTGTTATCCCAAATGACAGGACTCGAAAGACCTAGTCCCGGGATTTCGGTTTTCCACCGTACATTGGTCATGGTCCTCAGATCAAATGAATCGGGAAGGTTGGCATTATCCAGAACTCCTGAAGAAAATTTTCCACGGTATGATGTCCATTGCCTGTCGGGATTTACCTGGCATGAAACTTTGCAGATTGAAAGTGCTAAAAATGTGCTGATAAATATGAGAGCCAGATTTCTATTCATTGGTCAGAGTATAAAGAATATCAATTATTTATTTCCTACTGCAATAAGATATTTCTGAGTTCTGAAAAATATCATGCTATCAGTTATTGAAGGTGCTGTTAGACATATATCCTTCATTGGTACCTCGGCGAGTTGATTAAATGAAACACCATCCCGGATAATGTAGATTGTTCCTTGTTCGTCGACAATATACAGCTTGCCATCTGAAGCAACCGGAGAAGCGATAAAGCTTTGGGAAGTACCCAGTTTTGCATGGTAGAGCTCTTTCCCTGTAGCTGAATCATAGCAGACAACAGTCCCGTTCCAGTTAACATTATAAAGATGATCTCTATATAAAAGCAATGTGTGAATATATGATCCGCCACGCGGAATGCTCCACTTAACGTATTCATTTGGAACTCCCGTTGGTTTAAGTGTAATATCACCTGCAGCAGAAGTCTTAATTGCGAATATTGGTGAAGAAGGACCGTGTGCGCTGTTGAAGAATATCAGGTCCTTACCCATAACCGGAGTTGGAATAGGGACGTCTCCTCCACCTGACATTCTCCATATTTCTTTGCCTGTTTCAAAATCATATCCTCCGCGATGTTTATACCCATTTACAGCGATTCTTACCTTTTCCCCGTCTTTATAAATATTTGGTGTACACCATCCGGGATATTCATCCCTGTTGGTTTTCCATAATTCCTTACCTGTTTTCAGATCAAAGGCGGCCAGGAAAGAATTTTCCAGTACATCGCATTGAATAATCAATACACCATTATATATTATTGGTGAACTGGCAAACTCCCACTCCGCTGCCGGATAATCAAAAGCAACAGATTTAAGCACACCAAAATTCTTCTTCCAGATAAGATTTCCATTATAATCATAACAATACAATCCTTCTGATCCGAAAAAAGCCACCGCATATTTGCCATCCGTAGCCATGGAAGCATTTGCATGTGTTGATTTCGGATGTCGTCTTATTTTAGGAATCCCTGTAAATGCTATCCTTTCCCAGATTGGCTTTCCTGAATTTTTATCAATACAGATGACTTTCCAATCGTGAACAGAACTATCGGCAACCGGCATGCCGTCGCCGTAAATACCTGTTTTTATCCCATCTTTATCTGAACTGCTTAAAGCAGTTGTAATAAATATTTTATCACCCCAGATGACCGGACTTGACAATCCTAAACCGGGTATCGGGATTTTCCACCTGATATTAACCATTTTTTGAAAGTCAAATGATTCGGGAATGTTTGCATTATCAAGAACACCCGATGCCATATACCCTCGAAATCCCGGCCATTGCCGCTCCGGTATTAACTGGCCATTTACAGTGAGTGAAATAGATAACAGAATGAAAATTGTTCCAGCTGACCGATAAATTAATTTCATATTTGATATTGAATAGCAGATTTCGGATTATTTTTTATTGACAAGATTACCGTTATTCATCCACAGAGTAACTCTGCCCATTCTGTCGTACGGAGGATAAGCATGCATCCCTCCTGTTACAAAATCTATCTGCCCGTCATTATTGAAGTCAGCCGCCTCGAGAGTAATTAGATGAGTCGGCGAATTGGCGATATTATGCATAACAAATTGCATATTCCCAACATTTTCCAGCCATATAAAACTCTGTGATTCAGGTTTATCCCATAAATTAAAAGCGCTTACGCAAAATATATCCAGTTTACCGTCATTATTAATGTCAACAGGTCGTGCATTATATGCGCCTATAAAATTGCAGATCCTGTGAAATTCAAAATTCAGGTTTCCTTTGTTTTCAAGCCATTGTATTCCATGCCATGGGCGACCCTGTGGAGGTATATAGTCAAAAGCATCGCCATTAGTGTAGAGAATATCATCTTTCCCATCCTTATTCAGATCGCATACATAGATGCTGCTGGAACCGAAATCTTCATTACTCGAACCATAAAGCAGCTTGGATGTAAAATTACCTTTCCCGTCATTTATAAAGCAGTAAATTTCTTCCCATTCCTGGCTTACCAGCGAAATAATATCAAGATCTCCATCTTTGTCAATATCGTCCAGTACAACATTAATGGGACCCGACAGATTCTGTAAAATATGACTCTTGAATTTCCAGTTGCCCAGATTCTCAATCCATCTTGTTTCTCCGTCATCATAGCCAAACTGAGCAACAGCCAGGTCGTTTTTCCCATCACCATTCAGATCCCCTGCCCTTACATCAGATACACGTGCGATCTTATCTGCGACCACATGTTTTATGAAGTGATTAGTTCCGTCATTTTCAAGAATTACTACTGAGCCTATTTTATCATTGCTGGGAAAAAGTAAGCCCAGCACGGCAACCATAATATCATTGTCGCCATCCTTGTCAAAATCGAGTACCTGAACATGAGCTGGTGCATTCAAACCGTCGGCCAGAACAGTTTCCGTGTATACACCTGCCGGATACTGTCTTATCCAATTGATTGAATTGCTTTTACAGTCACAAACAACTATATCCATTAATCCGTCTTTATCAAGATCTACCGCTTGAACATTTGAGATGAGAGGAGGTTCTATAAATGGTTGTCCAACCGGCATCGGCTTGAGAAAATCGATTTTTGCCCCTAACAGGTTGTTCTTTTCTGTAGCAGCAACTTCATCTTTTGCGCCTGTTCTGTTCACAATACGTTTCAAAACAGCACTCCTTGTCATTCCTTTTTGCTTTGCCTGGTAACCGATCAATAAATAAGGAATACCGATGATAAGAAAGAGAATAATAACAAGAAGTATGATGTTTTTGAAGCCTTTTTTTTGTTTGAGATGCGAACGACTTTCTTTTGTCATAATTAGATTTTATTACATAAACAGCACTGAAATCAACTTTGTAAAAATAATCTAAATGTGCTTTATGACTGCATTGCTTTAAAAAAAATTAATTATCATTGAAAATTATTGGATCCTCTCTGGGGAGTTGTGGAAATCAGTTAACATTTGATATTTTCTTAAAATGAAATTTAAAATCAGTCATTTTATTAACCTCTTAATAGTCATTGGTTTTGGATTGGTTCCTGCAATAATATGCCAGTTTTTCATTGAAAAACCAACCAGCCGCCATATTCATATCAGGAGTTTCAGGTATGGGAAGGACCCGTATGTAATAAGATGTAACAGAGGAGATACTCTTCTTTTGACTTTTTCAACAGACGACACCGGACATTCCTTTTTTCTCCAGGAGTTTGACATGGATGTCAAAATCAGCCCTTCGCGCGATGAAGTTACTGTTTTTAAAACAAGTGATCCGTCGAGTAAACCGGTTGTTATGAAAGAAGTGACTCTTATAGCCAGGCATAACGGGATATATAATTACATAGTTTCAAAGAGCAACTACCGCTGCCATGTCTGGTGCGGGCCAATGCATGCTTTTGAACAGGGCAAGCTTATTCTGTTACCTAATACCTTGCTGATATTCAGTCTTGGAAGCCTTATCGGGATATTTTTTATCTGGCTGGTTGCAATTTTAAAAAATGTCAAACAGAAAAACATAAGCGTGGAAGAGAAAGAAGGATATAAAGATTTATTAAAAGGTCATAGTTTTTTCAGGAAATTAATAACCTCCAGGTACACACAGGCAACGCTGACAATTATTACAATGGTAATGATTTATATTGTCATCCTGACTTCTGTTTTCGGCACCAAAGTTTCAGGAAGGAACATAGGAGTATTGCTGATGTGGGCAATATGGTTATTTGCTCTTGTAGCGGTAATTACTCCATTTTTTGGAAGATTCTGGTGCACAATCTGTCCGTTGCCATTTTTCGGTGATCTAATCCAGAGAAAATCATTCTTTAATCCAATTAAAGGCAAAACAAAAATTTATAATAATAAATTTTCGGGTCTGTTCCTGAAATGGCCGGAGTGGTTGAAAAATGACTGGTTAAGATTATTTGTCTTTTTAATTCTCGCAACTTTTTCTACAACTCTGGTTGCAACTCCTTTTGTTTCCGGAGTAACCGTTATTATGCTTATGGTTGTACCAACACTCATGTCAGAGATATGGGAACTGAGAGCATTTTGTCGTTATATGTGTCCCGTAAGCGTCTTTGTAGGACCTTTTTCAAGGATGAGTACATTATCCCTGCGAAATAAATCGCAGGAGGTCTGCGACCAATGCAAACCGCATTATTGTGAGAAAGGAAATACCAGCGGATGGGCTTGTCCGTACGGCCTTAATGTGGGAAAAATTAAGGAAAACTCAGATTGCGGACTTTGTCTGGAATGTCTGAGAAGCTGCTCTTATAATAATGTATCTCTATATGCCCGGCCATTTGCATCGGAAAAAGGATCCAGGAATTTAAGTGAAGGATGGATGACTATGGCAAGTTTTACTATTTCAATAATATATTGTATACTTTACCTGGGACCATGGCCTGTAGTTCGTGATTATGTGAACATTATGGATAAACATAACTGGGGTTTATTCGGGATATATTCTCTGATAATGTGGACATTTGTGCTGGTAATAGTACCCGGGATTATATATTTTCTTTCTTATGCCGGTATACGGCTTTCAAAAAATAGCAGATCTGTGAAACAGGTATTTCTTGAGAACGCGGGTTTCCTCCTTCCTTTTGCTCTTATGAACTGGATAGCTTTTGTAATTCCAATGCTATTCGTAAATGTTACATTTATAAAACAATCGTTATCCGATCCTTTCGGATGGGGATGGGATTTCTTCGGGACCGCGAATACACCATGGCATCAGTTTATACCTCAATATATTCCCTGGCTCCAGGCCCTGGCTGTATTGTCCGGGTTATACCTGAGTTTAAGAAACATCAGAAGATCGGCCATAGTCCGTGAAATGGATCCTAAAAAGACTCTGTTATTTAGTTTACCTATTAGTCTTTTTCTTGCAGGAGTAACTTCACTAATGTTGTTTTTCTTCACAAACTGATGATTGTCTGAATTTTATGCCATTAAATATCACTGTTGAAAAATAAATTTATCTTAATCTGACCATTTGAACATATTAGTCAGAGAGATTGTTATATTTGCAACTTTTTAATTTTATATGAGCAATATAAAATCCGGTTCAGATAAAAGTGATAAAGTCAAGCTGATAATCGAAGCTTCACAAAGACGCTTCGGATTATATGGGATTGAGAAAACGTCGATGCGTGAAATTGCTGATGATCTTAAATTATCAAAAGCGTCACTATATTACTATTTTCCCGATAAAGAGAGCCTTTATAGTGCTGTAGTAAGGAAAGAACAGGCTGAGTTCCTTGATAAGATTTCAGAGAAGATTTTAAGTTTTCACGAACCTGAACAGTTGCTGCTTGAATATGCGAATGCCCGCCTTTCCTATTTCAGAATACTACTGAACCTGAGCAGATTAAGATTCGAAGACTATTCTGATCTTAGACCTGCTTTCAGGGAGACAATACTTCTTTTTAAAGAAAAGGAAAAGGAGATAATTATAAAGATTTTTGAGAAAGGCATGAGTAAAGGAATATTCTATATAAATGATCCCGATTCAACTGCATCTCTTTTTCTCGATTTGCTTAAGGGGCTCAGAATTTCTGTGGTTAATGATAAAAAAACCTTATTCATTGAACAGGAAGAGTTTGGAAAGCTACTCGAGAACACGAATGCTTTTACAAAAATCTTCATAAACGGCTTAAAATTCAAACATTAGAAACAGGACAGTTAACATTTAAATAAATTCAGTACAATTTTATGAAAGAAGAAACAAAAAACAACAGGCTCAGAGTCTACATTCCGTTAGCAATAGTTCTTATTATCGTTATAGCCGGTGCATGGTACTGGTACAGGGATTATTCGATGTACATAACTACCGATGATGCCCATGTGGATGCTGACAATGTAAGTGTAGGATCAAAGATCATGGGAAGATTAGCTTCTGTTTATGCTGATGAAGGGGCTATCGTGAAAAAAGGTACGCTTTTGGCCGACATCGACAGCACCGATCTGGTTGCCCAGAGAAACCAGACACTTGCACTTAGGGTTCAGTCTCAAGCCAACCTGGCCCAGGCGGAAGCTAAATATAGTTCTGATCAGATGGGTATTAAAGTATTGGAAATAAGCCTTGAGCGGGCAAATGAAGATATGACCAGAGCAAAAAAACAATCTGAGGGAGGTGTTATTACCACTGAACAGTTCGATCATATCAAGAAAACATATGAAACTGCATCAGCTCAACTTGAGGCAGCAAAAGCTCAGCTACTGGTTTCAAAATCGATGATTTTAAGTGCATCGGCTTCTGTTGAGACAGCAGGTTCTCAGATTAAAGTTCTGGATGCACAGCTCAGGAATACAAGACTATATGCTCCGGCAGATGGTATTGTTGCCAGACGATGGTTACTTTCCGGTGATGTAGTTCAGCCCAGCCAGTCAGTCTTTACTATTACTATCAGCAAAAACCTCTGGATAATTGCCTTCCTTGAAGAGACAAAAATTTCACGTATTCATACCGGCCAGAATGTAAGGTTCAGCATTGATGCATTTCCCGATTTAAGATTTAAAGGTAAAGTATTTTTGGTCGGGTCAAGCACGGCATCGGTTTTTTCCCTTATACCGGCTAATAATGCTGCCGGCAACTTCACTAAGGTTACCCAGAGAATTCCGATAAGGATTTCGATTGACGGAACGATGAATAATAAAGAGCTGTCATCATTAAACATTTTATCCGGAATGTCTGCTGTGGTAAAGATTATAAAATAACATGATGGAAAGACGAAGAACCCCATCTCACCGTATCAGATACTTTGTAAGGAACAGCAATTCTGCCTTTCATCCTAAACATTTGTCGTACAAATGGTTCCTGCTGGCAAATATTATGCTTGGAACATTCATGGCGGTGCTTGATGCTACTATAGTTAACGTAGGTTTACCTAAAATCATGGCATCTTTTGGAGTCGGGCTTGATAAAATTGAATGGGTCGTAACTGCATATATGCTTGCTATGGCGGTTGCACTTCCTACATCAGGATGGCTCGCTGACAAATTCGGTTATAAGAGGTTGTATTTCATCGGGCTATTCTTGTTTACATTGGGCTCAATGTTATGCGGCAGGTCTTCTGATGAGAATATGCTGATCTTCTCCAGGGTAATTCAGGGTTTGGGAGCCGGTACGATCCAACCGCTAGGTATGGCAATTATAACTCGTGAGTTTCCACCTCACCAGCGGGGTATTGCTCTTGGGTTCTGGGGTATTTCTGCAGCAGCATCTGTTTCATTCGGACCTCTTATTGGCGGCTTTCTGATCGACCGGTTTAGCTGGCCTCTGATATTTGATGTGAACATACCTATTGGAATCTTAGCAATGATATTCACAATAATTATTCAAAGCGAATATATAAACAGGAAGACACGCAAATTCGATGTTATTGGCTTCATTTCCGTTACGATTTTTCTTCCTCTGACACTTTATATATTATCGCAGGGAAACGCAGCTACAAACTCAGCCGGCTGGCATGCACCTTATATTCTTGCTTACGGAGCTATCGCTTTAATTGCTCTTGCGGTTTTCATAACCGCGGAGATGACAGTCAAGGAGCCGCTTCTGGATTTAAGACTACTCAAAAATCATAATTTTGGTATAGCCAATATCATTCTGGTTATATTTAGTCTGGGTATGTTTGGGAGCACCTTTTTGTTGCCTATCTATCTTCAGAATTCTCTGGGTTACACTGCGCTTCAGGCAGGTTCAGTTTTTCTTCCGGTAGGTATTATACAGGGTATAGTTGCTCCTATATCAGGTAGGATTTCAGATAAGGTAAGTCCAAAACTGCCGCTTTTTATTGGAGTTGTATTGTTTGCTTTCAGCTTCTATCTCAACTCTAATCTCTCGTGGCTTACTGAACTACACTTCATAATGTTGTCATTGTATCTGAGAGGATTTGCAATGGGACTGATGTTTACTGCACTGACAACTGTCTCACTTTCGGAGATACCCCGTGAAAAAATGGCCCAGGCATCAGCAATTACCAATTCAATCAGGCAATTGGGAGGAAGTCTGGGTGTAGCATTACTTGCGACATTGCTGACAACAAGAGTCAACTTTCATTCTCAAGTCTTCGGAAATGCTGTAAAATCAGGTTCAGAGATTTACCAGCAGTCTTCGACTAAAATAAAATATTATCTTCAAAATAATGCAGGAAGTTCTCCAACCAATGCAGCCAGGCAAAGCCAGGTGCTTCTTCTTTCAAATCTTAGTAAACAGTCATATATACAGGGTATCGATGATGATTTCCTGCTTGCAGGTATTATAACTCTTATAGGAGGAATACCAATAATTTTTCTACATACAAAAAAATTAAAAAATAAAAATCTTGTGGCAAATGAAGAATCCAATAAATAAAAAAACAATTTTCTCAGGCATTATACTGATTTTATTCTTAAATAGTATTACTTACGGACAGGGTGCGTTTGAAAAAGAGAAGGCTTCATCTGATTCTTTGTCACTCGGGAGTGTTATCCAAAAGGTTATTTCTAATTATCCTTCTGTAAAGGTTGCTGAAGAAGCAATCAGGAACGCTGATTCGAAGATAGCACTGGCAAAAACCGGATATAATCCTGTTATTGATATTACAGCCAGTTTTGCCAACCTCGCTCCTGTTACCAAGCTAAGTTTCCCTGGTCTTGGAACTTTTCAGCTTTACCCCGCAAACAATTATTCAGCTTCACTTAACTATGAACAGCTTCTTTATGATTTTGGCAGAACACATCAGAACGTCGAGATTGAAAATGAAAATAAGATCATAGGAGAACAGGCACTGGCACAAACAAAACAGAAACTGTCACTTTTAACAGTAAATAATTTTTATAATCTAGTTTATCTGCAGTCTGCCATAAAAATAAAGGATGAGCAGCTGAGCACATTAAATGAGCATTTGCAGTATATTGAAAAGATGATGGCTACGGGTTCGGCAACGGAATATCAGCTCCTTTCAACAAAAGTCAGAATCTCAACTGTTGAAAGCCAGAAAGTAGATATTGTTGCTGCACTGACTTCACAGCAGTCATCTATGAATTCGCTAATTGGGAATAGTCAGGGTTCCAATTACGTTTATAAAAGCGAACTCTCAGTTGAGCCTCCGGTAATCCCATCGGATTCTGTCCTATCATTTGCATTCAGAAACAGGGATGAAGTTCTTATTAATGAGAAGAAAACATCACTGGCAGAGTTGCGGTTTGGAATGACGAAATTGCAGAATAAACCTATGCTGAATCTCGAAGCATCGGGAGGTTTAAAAAATGGTTATATACCCGATCTTAACACTATTACGCCAAATTATGTAATTGGAGTTGGACTCAGGGTTCCGATATTTGATGGAATGAAAAACAAATATAATCTTGCCCAGGCTCAGTCAGCCATTAATTCCTTGTCATATGAATCTGATTTTACGAAACGCAATATTTCCAATGAGGTTTATGAAGCAGAGGCATTAATGAATGCTGCAAATAAAAAAGTCGGTCAGTTCGAACTCCAGCTTAAACAAGCTTTAAAGGCCTACTCGCTTGCTGAGACAAGTTTTCAGTCAGGGGTCATAACAAATCTTGATTTACTCGATGCCAATACATCAGTTTCAGAAACCAGCTTAATGCTGCTTAAGGCAAGAATTGATTACGTTACAAGCGTTTATAAGCTTAAAGCAGCCCTGGGAGAAAGGATCTATTAATAATTAAACTGATCTACTGATTAGATCTTACATCTGGTGAGGCCAAGATTCAATGAAGATTTTAAACCTGATATAACCAGAGCAGCGCCAAGAGCTGATCCATTGGCAATTTCAGAAGTGTATACAAATTTGGCCGGATATGCTTTTGAAATTAGTCTCAGAAACAATTCATTTTTTGAAAAGCCTCCGGTTATATATATATTTTCAGTATCATCATCCTTTGGTAGAACAAGATTGACTGCCTCAATAGTGAGATCGACCAATTCATTCATTAATTGATGATAAGCCTCCTCAATTGTGCTGAATTCATACATATCAATATACTCTTTCAGTTCACGGGAATAAGCACCTGTTTGGAAAAATATTTTTTCTCCGCTGTATCTTGACTTCAAAAGGTTTGATAATTGATTATTCGCCTTGATTTTTTTATAATAATCTTCCGGTTTTCTGAAGTGATCG
This sequence comes from Bacteroidales bacterium, assembly GCA_003157015.1. Lineage (GTDB taxonomy): Bacteria > Bacteroidota > Bacteroidia > Bacteroidales > VadinHA17 > LD21. The sequence goes on along the minus strand of PMIJ01000187.1, from coordinate 9,800 downwards.
CTAATCTGTTTTAGTGCTGTTTCGTGCAAATGACCAAGAAATAGTCTTGAAGACTTAACAGGTTGCCTGTTAATACTCATATAACACAGACAATCATTATCGAGCTGATCCGCGGTCAGTTTTTCAGCATTAAAGGGATTCATATTGATACACCAGGTACCTGTAGAAATCAGAAGGAATTTTCCTTCGCTGCCCGAAAAATAAGGAGCAAGTGAGGAGGAGCTATCGTGTATGCCAATTCCAATAAGTACCTTTTTGCCCTCTATTTCCACTTCATTAAACGTATCGACAGGTACAGGTTCAGGCAGACTCAGTCCCAGTTTCTTAATCCATGGGTGGTAATTCATATTATCAAAATCCCATAGAGCAGTATGGCATCCAATAGAGGTATGTTCGGAATAAATTTTACCAGTGATAATGTATGAAAGGTATTGAGGAAAGTGAAGAATGTACTTTATTTTGGCAAATGTGTCAGGCTTAGTTGTCTTCAGCCAAAGTGGCTGCAGACCTGAATTCAGCATTCCCAGGGCCGGCGAAGCTGTTCGTCTGCAAAACTCATCTCTGCCTCCATGCCTCTTATACAGGCTTTCCGGAATCTTTTCATCCATCGGTTTGAGATAATTATAAACAGGGGTTAATCTCTTCCCATTGTCATCAAGATAAACAAGCGATGCCCCATAGGTCGTAAAATTCACTGCCTTAAGTTCATATTTATCTGAACGTGCCAGGTTTTTAAGAGATTCTCTAACCCATTGCTCAATATGCTCAATATCATCACATTCAAAACCTTCGTCGTCCTGAACTTCAACAAATTTCTCTTCAATTTCCGATACTATTTTAAAGTCTTCATTGAAAAGAATTATCTTCTTATTCGTTTTTCCAATGTCATAAATAGCAAGAACTGTCTCTTTCATTTTTAAAATATTTTGCCCGAAAAGTCTTAGTAAGACTTACTATGAGTCGAATATTTCTTCACTTTTATATCAAATTAACCCCCTTCCCTCCCGATAGCTATCGGGACTTCCTCCAAAGGGAAAGGAATGAATCATTTTCCTCTTTATGAAAACAAAAGGGGGTAATAAATGATTAATAACAGTAAAATATTCTATTCCTTAAATTGAATTATTATCTTTTTCGAAGCACTTCATTTTCGTACTTCACTATATCTTCAATGTATTCCCGTCCCGCAGGCACTTCATTTTTCATGCAATAGTAATCATATACTGCTCCAAACGGCATTGTTTTCAGAAGTTCAAGAAATGCGAGTCGTTCAAAGTTTTTTCCTTCTTCCTCGTACTTCAGAAGAGTATTAAAAGGTTCAAGAAGAGCATACATAAATGCCATTTGAGCAGATCGCGTTCCAATAACGTAGGCTCCTATCCGGTTGAGGCTAGCATCAAAGAAATCCAGCCCAATGTTAACCCTGTTCAGCGCTTTAGATCTGACAATTTCCTGAGTAATCAGTAAGAGCTCATCGTTAAAGGTAAGTACATGATCACTGTCCCAGCGAACACCACGGGTCAGATGAAGGAGAAGCTCATCAACGAAGTTCAAAATGGCAGAAATTTTATCCCCTACCTGTTCTGTCGGATGAAAATGACCGTTATCAAGGGTTATGAGAATGTTGTTTTTAATTGCGTAACCCAGATAGAAGTCATGTGACCCTACAACCATCGCTTCAGAGCCGATCCCGAATAATTTGCTTTCTACAGAATCTTTCAGATATTCTTTAGGGTATTTTACTGCAAATATCTCATCCAGCGATTTTTTAAGCAGTTTTCGAAGCGTATTCCTGTCAACCGGAATATCCTTCATTCCATCAGGTATCCAGATATTATGTACGGAAGGAGTGCCAAGTTGTTTGCCCATTTCAGCAGCAATGGCCCTGCACCGTTTGGTATGTTCGACCCAGAATTTTCTTACCTTTTCATTCTTGCTGGAAAGAGTAAAGCCTTCATCTGCAAGAGGATGAGAAAAACAGGTACAGTTGAAATCAAGTCCAATGCCTCTTTTTTTTGCCCAGTCTATCCAGCCCTGAAAATGTTTTGGCTCTATCTGGTCGCGATCAATCATCTTGCCGCCGAACTCCCCGTATATTGCGTGCAGATTTAATCTTAGTTTTCCGGGAAGAAGAGACATCACCTTATCAAGATCAGATCTCATCTGTTCAATTGTTTTTGCTTTCCCGGGAAAGTTACCGGTTGCCTGAATGCCTCCTCCTCCAAGTACAGATCCGGGCTTTTCAAAGCCTCCAACATCATCAGTTTGCCAGCAATGCAAACTGATAACTATCTTGTCCATTTCAGAGATAACCTTATCGGTGTCAACTCCCAGTTCGGCATATTGTTCCTTAGCCAGCTGATACGTTTTTTCAATGATTTCCTTTTTCATAAGTTATAGTTTTTAACTTTTTTTTATTGATTTTCTTCGTTTACCCCGTCCCCAAGGGGAGCGAAGAAAATCAATTTACTCCCCTTGAGGTTGGGGTAAATAAATTGATTTTTGAGCCATGGGGACATTTTCATTTAATGTTTTAATCTTTATATTAACCGCTTATTCCATATAAAACACCTGTTCAAGAGGAATTGTGACCGGAGAATTATCAGGATTTGTTTCCATAATATCTGCCATAAATTTCCACCACTTCATTACAATTTCAGTATCTCCGAGATCCTGTGAAGAGCTTATTCCTGATTGTTCCTGATAAGCAAAAAGTGTATTTGTTTCTTCATCGAGGAAAATTGAATAGTTCCCAATGCCTTCATTTTTTAACAAACGCTTCAGTTCGGGCCATATTTCGCTATGGCGTCTTTTGTATTCTTCCTTAAAACCCGGAAGCATTTTCATTTTAAAGCCAAATCTTTTTGTCTCCATTTTTCTAACCTAATTTAACAACAAACGTTGACAGTATAAGAATAATAATTCCGACAGATAGCACAGCCAGTGTTTTTCTCTTGGCTCCCTTCCATTCGTTCAGCAAGATACCCCAGATATTGCTTATTGCGATGTTGAGTGCCATGAGGATGCTCCAGCCAAAAACCGCCATTCCGTGAGGAAGTTTGCTTGATCCCATTCCGAAAAAATGAAACTGAAGGAACCATAGAAAACCGGCCAGAAATGTAAATAGCAGATTATTCAGCAGTACTCTGCCGGAGACTGAAAAATAGTCCCTGTAGGTTTTATTTTTAATATTCAGATAACCGCAATAAACAAGATTTGTAATAAAACCGCCAAAGAGGATAAATATCAGAGAGGGGTTTTTTTGGAAAAGAGGATTTGTCCCATGAGCCAGTGCAACAGTTTCTATTGGTTTGGCTGATTCGAATCCAAAATTAAAACATGCGCTCATAATACCTGCGAAGACAGCAATAAAAATACCTTTTTTCAGGGCAAACTCTTTAACTGCTGCTCTTTTTTCCTCTTCTGTCATTTCTTTGCTTTTTAATGACCCTGCATAACCAATAACAGCAATGCCGACGACTGTAATTGATACCCCTACGATAGTAAGGATTCCTGCGGTGGTAGAAAAGAGGTTATCGCCTGCTATCACCGGGGGAATTAAGGTTCCGAAAGCTGCGCAGAGACCTAATGCAATGCTTTGACCCAATGCTACACCAAGATATCGGATGCTTAGACCAAATGTAAGTCCTCCAAAACCCCAGAGGGCTCCAAAAAATATTGCCATCATTTTTGCAGAAGACGGGGCTTCATGAATTATCGGCATCAATTCTCCTTTTGGAACAAAAACTAATGCAAATAGCATAGGTGCTATTATCCATGCAGCTATTCCCTGAGTTATCCAATATGATTCCCATGCCCATATTTTGACTTTCTTAAACGGAACATAAAAGCTTGCCGCACCAATGCTTCCCAGTGCTATCAGAAGAATACCTGCCAATGGATTCATGATAATTCTTTTAATAAGAGTGATCTGCAATTTATAAACTTTCAGCCACGAAAAAGACTACAATGGTATTTTTTATTCAGACAATTTTTCATAACCTTGATCTAAATTACCAAATATTCCTATACTATGAAATCATTCAAACTTATATTGGTTTTTCTTTCTCTTTTCGCAATCGCCGCTGCGCAGGATCTTTCCTTAAAGGAACTGACTTTGGATCATAAAATAAATCCGATGGGTATCGACAATAAGAAACCCGGTTTTTCGTGGAAAATATTTGAAAAGGGAAATAATATTATGCAGACTGCTTATTCTATAAAAGTTGCTTCTGATGAAAAATTTTCAACGTCTAAAATAGTCTGGCAATCAGGTAAGGTAGAATCTGATGAATCGCTACTTCAGTTATACAAAGGTTCAGACCTTAAATCGGGACAAAGATATTTCTGGCAGGTAAAAATATGGGATAATAAAGGAAAGGAATCAAAATGGAGTACCCCTGCCTTTTTCGAAATGGGACTTCTGTCTCCTTCTGAATGGAAAGCTAAATGGATAGAATTGGGAGGTGATACCCTGAGATATTCTCCGTCACCGCAATTCAGAAAGGAATTCGAGTTGACAAAAACAGTTGCCAGTGCAAGAATTTACGTGACTTCACATGGCTTTTATGAAATTCAGCTTAATGGGAAAAAAGTTGGTGACCAGGTGCTTACACCGGGATGGACATCTTACGGAAAAAGACTTCAATACCAGGTTTATGATGTAATAGATATGCTTCTAAAAGGAACTAATGCTATCGGAGCTCTTCTTGGTGACGGCTGGTACAGGGGAACACTTGCCTGGGGAAATAACTGGGCAGTCTATGGCAAGAAACTTGGACTCCTTTTGCAATTAAAAATCATTTATACAGACGGTTCCGAATCATTAGTAACAACCGATGAAACCTGGAAAGCTTCTAGTGAAGGTGCCATAAGGATGAACGATATTTATAACGGTGAAACATTCGATGCTACAAGAAATCTGACGGGATGGAGCAAGCCGGGATATAATGATAAGAACTGGCAAAATGTAAACATTAGCAGTTATAAAAATGACAACCTGATAGCTTCTGAAGGATCACCGGTAAGAAAGATCCAGGAAATAAAACCAGTTAAAATATTTAGGACTCCTAAAGGTAAACTGATTGTGGATATGGGCCAGAACATGGTAGGATGGTTAAGGTTGAAGGTATCAGGAAATAAAGGCACTGTTGTTACTTTGCGTCATGCGGAAGTACTGGATAAATTCGGGGAATTTTATACAACTAATCTCCGTGCTGCCAAATGTGAGCTGACATATACACTTGCCGGAACAGGTGAAGAGATTTATGAACCAAGATTTACGTTCATGGGATTCAGGTTTGTAGAAGTCACAGGATTTCCCGGTGAGCTGACCACAGATAATCTGACAGGAGTGGTTGTCCATTCTGACATGCCGGTTACAGGAAGCTTTGAGTGTTCAAATAAACTTATAAATCAATTACAACACAATATACAATGGGGTCAAAAAGGGAATTTTGTTGATGTTCCCACTGATTGTCCTCAGAGAGACGAACGTCTGGGATGGACCGGGGATGCTCAGGCATTTTGCAGAACAGCAGCATTTAATCTCAATGTTTCATCATTTTTTACAAAGTGGTTAAAAGACATAGCTGCCGATCAGAAGCAAGGTGGCGAAGTGCCTGATGTAATACCTGATATCCTGAACAAACAGAGTGCCACATCTGCTCAGCCTTCGGCCGGCTGGGGTGATGTTGCAGTAATTGCGCCTTGGACCATGTATACGGTATATGGTGACAAAAAATTCCTTGAGAATCAGTATGCAAGTATGAAAGCATGGGTAGAATATATCAGAAAAAAAGCGGGAGAAAGTTATATATGGAAAGGTGGGAGCAAATATGGAGACTGGTTGTTCTATCATCCTCCTGTAAATAATCATAATGAACCTGATGGTTATACTGAACACGACTTTATTGCTACTGCCTTTTATGCATATTCCACCAGTATTCTTTCGGAAGCTGCAAAAGCTCTTGGAAAAACAGATGATGCAAAAATTTATTCAGATCTATTCAACAGGATCAAAGAAGTGTTTATTAATGAATACGTCACTAAAGCCGGTAGAGTCGGAACCAATTCACAGACATCTTATGTGCTTGCTCTCAAATTTAATCTGCTGCCCGAAGGACTTCGCAGTAAAGCCGCAGAGTTTTTAGCCAGTGATATAAAGAGCAGGGATAATCACCTTTCTACAGGTTTTCTCGGAACACCTTATCTTTGCCATGTTTTATCCGACAATGGTTATACCGAAACTGCTTATGATCTGTTACTTCAGGAATCTTATCCTTCATGGCTCTATCCAGTAAAAATGGGAGCTACTACAATATGGGAACGATGGGACGGTGAAAAGACCGACAGTACTTTCCAGGATCCGGGTATGAACTCATTCAATCATTATGCCTATGGTGCTATCGGTGACTGGATGTACAGGGTATCTGCAGGGATAGAGACAAAGGGACCTGGTTATAAACATATTGTTATTCAACCTCATCCGACACTAAAACTAGAATATTCAAAAGCCTCATTTGAGAGTTCCTATGGTACAATTTCTTCAGGTTGGGAAAAAAAGGACGGAAAAGTAATTGTAAAGGTCAGCATACCGGTAAATACGATAGCAACGATTATTCTTCCTGCTACTACTCAGGAGAAAGTAACTGAAAGCGGAAAACCATTATCGCAGAATGTTTATCTGAAAGATATCAAGGCTGCCGATAAAAATCTCTCAATGCAGGCTGGTTCGGGCGATTATGTTTTTGAGATTATAGAATAGCCCCCTGGACGCTTCGCGTCCATCGCGGCAGACAGGCTCCTTCGCTAAAACAACCCCTCGGGCTGTTTCTTAACGCTCGGCCCTCCCTGAAAGGGGACTTAATTGTTGAGTTAAGAGAAATTACTTAATTCTCTTCTGAACTTTTTTCCACGAATCAGTTATGAGAAAACTTTCATCCATATAGCTGATCATCTTTGTGAACTTAATCATAGGCGCAGAAAAAGTAAGAACTCCCTCCTGCACACAGGGTCTTGCGGAGACATCAAACATACCAATGACAGCTCTTGGCCTCTGGTTATCTTTTTCGGAATACGGGAAATAAACTAATGATCCGCATCCTGCTGCAAATGGAGTTATAGTACTGTCAGGCTCTGACTGATCAAAATTTGCAAGAGTAAAGAGTCCTGAAAGAATATCAGATGTGGCAAAAAAGATAGTCACCTCGGGATTATCATTTTCTTTAAGCATGTCCCATCTTTTGAAAACTATATATTTACCGTGGATGTCCAACTTTTTCTGTTTTTTCATAAGATCCAGTACAAGCTGAGGAGTGCGGATATACCTTTCTCCCTCCATCTGATTTTCTATACCACATGAAAGAAAATACTCAAAATTAGGACGGATAGTATCGGCAAATCCAAGGTAACGCTTTGCACCACCGCATTTCACCGACTCAGCGCTAAAGGCCAGTGACTCTCCTGCCCTTACCTTTTGAAGCTGACAGATAATGCAGTTCCATTTCCCGGTAGACGATACAATTTCAGTCTCTTCGGGAGAATCTGTATAATAAAATGTAATAGGAAGATCAGCATTATTGAAATACTTATTCCACTGCCTGATAAAATGATCTCTTTTTTCAAGGTTCATATTTCTAATATTTAAATTCTTTGCAACGTTTGACTTTTTGGTGAAATCAAATTAACCACAAAGTACACAAAGAAGACACAAAGTGCACAAAGAAATATTTGTTTCTACGGTCTATTGGCTTATCTAAAACATCTCACAAGCCATATTTAAAAGAGCGGACTTTTTTGTGGTTTTTGTGTAAAATATTTGTGACCTCTGTTGTTAATTGATTTAGTTTTTTAATTTTAACGGCCTTTAAAGATAATTACTACTATCAGATAATAAAATGACTTTTTATAATAATCATCTGGGTGAGTTTGCCGCACTTCTGACTGCATTGTTCTGGACAGTCACTTCTCTTTCATTCGAGCACGCCAGCCACAAAATTGGATCTGTTGCAGTTAATATTATAAGGCTTATTTTAGGGTTTGCATTCCTGAGTGTCTTCAATCTTATAAGAAGAGGTTTTGTATTACCAGTTGATGCCAGTCTGGAGAACTGGATTTGGCTATCATTGTCAGGACTCGTCGGATTTGTATTCGGAGATCTGTTCCTGTTCAAATCTTATACAATGATCGGCTCGAGGTTTTCTATGCTGATAATGACTTTGGTCCCTCCCATTACTGCCTTTTTCAGCTTTTTCATATTAGGCGAACGATTGGGTTTGTTTCATTTTCTGGGAATGATCCTGACATTTTCAGGAATAGCTATGGCAATATTCAGCCGTTCTGCAAAAGATGAAAAATTATCATTGAAACTGGCACCTAAAGGAATTATGTATGCCTTGGGTGGTGCTGTAGGGCAGGCACTGGGTCTTGTTTTAAGCAAATTGGGCATGAAGAGCTATGATCCTTTTGCTGCTACACAAATCAGGATTATAGCTGGCATTTTCGGATATGTCTTACTGGTAACTATACTTGCAAGATGGAGTAATGTAAGAAATGCCATTCATAACAGATCAGGTATGTTGCTGACAGGTTTGGGTGCTTTTTTTGGTCCGTTCCTTGGCGTGTCTTTTTCACTGATAGCAATAAAATATACCGAAGCGGGTATAGCATCAACAATTATGGCACTGGTGCCGGTATTCATCATTATTCCTGCAGTTATTATTTACAAACAGAAAGTGACAATTCCGGAAATATTAGGAGCTATTGTAAGCGTTGGCGGTGTTGCCCTCTTTTTTCTTTAGTCTAATTTGGAAATAATGAATCCTGAAGAATTAAAAAGGCGGAATTTTGAGAATGAGTTCATATTTCTGACATCCAGAAGTAGCGGACCCGGTGGCCAGAATGTAAACAAAGTCAATACAAAAGTAGAGTTAAGGTTTAACCTGCTTTTGACTTCCTCCTTTACTGAAAATGAAAAAGAACTTATTTTAAACAAGTTAAAGAACAAAATAAATAAAGAAAGTGAAATAATAGTTGTATCACAGTCAGAAAGGACGCAATTAATGAATAAGGTGAAAGCAACAGAAAAATTCTATAACCTTATATCAAAAGCTATGACCATGCCAAAAAAGCGCACATCGACCAGACCTACCTTGTCATCAAAAATCAAGAGGCTCGAAGGTAAGCGCATCAGAGGAATAATTAAAAAAATGCGAAAAGACTCGGGGGAGTCAATAGAATAAAATTCAGGAAAATACTTGCAGAGACAGGTCTCAAATCTGTCTCTGCAATTTAAATTAATTTGATTATTAACTGAAGAGAATAAGAGCAATCGTCCAAAATTTACGAAAGTGCAGAATTCATCGAACAAAACTGATTTGTTAACGTTTAAGCTCCTAAAATAAAGTTGTATAAAGTTCGTTTTTTAAGCTGACTTAATTATGGCACGATTGTTGAAAATACGTGGAATGTGAATTTCAATAATAAAAACAAGCTTTTAAATGTAAATAATTGAGCTTATTATGATGATTCGAAATATGAACGGCAAAAAACAGGCAGATTTATTTCTGAATAAAATTCAATTAATAATCGACATAATGCATTAATAGTCAATATTATATTATAGATTGTAATTTTTATAAAAGAACTGATTGTTAATAAAATGCCAATAGTGTTAATATTTCTGATAGTCGAATGATGCTTTGTATTTATAGATTATATATTTTCGTGGCTAATTATTTTAGATAAGCAGTATTAATTTAAAACAAACAATCTAAAAAGAAAAGGTGAAAATTTTCATC
>PMIJ01000002.1 GCA_003157015.1 Bacteroidales bacterium | reverse complement strand
GGTCAATATACCCGCGTTTTCCATCATAAAGCAAAAAGGCGTGTTTTTATCGGGAAAGCTATATATTTTCTAATTGGGTTAAGTATCACAATTTATCTTTGTATTAAATGTTTGCCCTGTAATGATTGTCATACAATTGTAACAATATACTTATCAATATTATCACTTATATGCTTTGTTAATTCAGGAATTCCTATTTCAAGTGAAATATTGCGTATTATTAACAAACTCTCATAGGAACACCTTAAAACAAAGACTTAAAGCCATTTTATGGCTTTAAGATAAAATTAAGCGAAAAAAGGCTAAAACCATTTACCCGATAATTCCGCTAATTTAGTATGGCCTGATTTAAAAGTTATGCCATAATTTTAATGATGCAGAAGGATAAATCATTTTTAATTAGAACCTATTTTGCTTTTTTTAATATATTTTTTGTTGTATTTATCCCAATAACTAATATTGCAATTGTTAGTTATATTAGATAAAGCAATATATTTGAGCTTACTTTTCACATTTTCAGCAGAAATTGTTATTAAATTTGCAGCAATATCTCCAAAAGTATCTATAATATCATTAGGACTAGTACCTTCATCATTTATTCTAATAAATATATTGTTATTAGGCAATAAGTAATCAAACTTGACGCTTACAACTCCTGGATTCATAATAACATATTCTGTATTAGAAATAAATGGTATTTTATTCCTATCAAGACATTTCTCAACTTGAAATTGAATCCGTTTTTTAACTTCAGTAGTCATTTTATTTACCTTGATAATATTATTGTTTATCCAATTATAGGTTCAATGTATTTTCCCATTTCTGAAAGAAGGAATATCTTATAGGAATCCTACTAGGAAGCATAGAGTAATATTAGTTCTTGAACTCTTCATATTCTAACTCCTGTTAAGAGGTCATTCGGTTATTAATAATAGTTATATAATTACATAGATTTCTTCCAGATGAATCTTGCCTATGTAGGACTTCAATTAGTCCGAATTGCTCTAATTGTTTTAATATTTCAAAACCAGTAGAGCTAGAGCTAAAACCTAATAATCGAGCTAATCTTAAAAGAGATATTTGTGGATGAAAGTTTTCAATAAATGCTTTTTTAACCTCTATATATGCTTTCTTAGCATTGAAATATGCTAATCTATCATGTACAGAATTGCTCCTCCTAATGGGCCTCTTTGTTTTAAAGCATTTTTTCATTTCCATAAATAGCTGCTTCTTGAAATTAAACTCAGTTTCAAAAAGTGCAATGGTATTCTGAATACCATTTTTTATAACTTCTTGTATATCAATTTTATAGTACTTGTGTGTTTTTGTCAAATCTAAGCCTAGCTTAATAGCTAAGTTGTCATGAGATATGAGTTTATAGGAATCACCACCTTTTACGCAGTACCCTATTTTTAACAATCTTGAGAATTTACCGTATAAAGTACTTTCTGTATATCCAAAAGCATCAGACAATTTAAACCATTCGTTTCTTTTTAAAGAGTTATCACTTTCTGTAACTGCAACAACTTGAAAATAGAAACTAAAATCAGCAGCACACCCCCTCTTATTAGCTATAGAAAATAAACCAGCAATAGGTTTGATATGTTTCTTATTAAAATAAACAACTCTTCCATCAGCTGTCTTGAGCTGTCCATTTGATACTTGATTAAGATTTCTACGTGATTTTAGCACTATAAGATATTTAATTGAAACTCTAAAAACAAATGTATGAAAAATTTGAGGATTTTCCAAAAGAATTCTTTTCTATCTATTTGTGTTTCAATTTAATACTATTAATTAATAACCTTTATAAATGATTAGTATTAATTCATAATCTTTATAAATAATTAGTGTTAATTTAAAATCTGCATGAGTTAATAATATTAATTTATGACCTCCTTCAAATTAGAATGAAAACGATTCTAAATGGAATTTTCCTTTCGAAATTTCTTACTATTATTTTGTCAGTAGTACATAAATGAAAAGAACCCTGCTGCTAATACAGGGTTCTTTTACCCACTCGGAGGAGCGTTTATAAAGTTTCAATTAAACATTCAAATGTACGAAACCTCTTAAAAATCTCCAAACCTTTTTTGAAGGAATTTCCAAAATTTCTTTCTCTATTTGCCTAAATATCAAATATATAATGCCTCATGTTATAAGCCACCTTCATATCAGTAACTTGAGTATAAATTTGAGTTATAGTTAAATTGGCATGTCCTGGCATTTTAAATACAAATTCAATAGGTCCACCTCTGGAAAGAGTAATTGTTGATGCTACTGTATATATGGCTACATGATTTGTAAGGTTTTTCTTGATACTACAGTCTTTTTGTTTAAAAAGTCCCAAAGGTTATTGTTTTTGGATTACCTATTAACGGAAACGATAAAGCACTTGTTAAAAACTGCTAATGCCATTCTGATTTCGTCCAGAGTATAGTCAAAAACGGCCATTGGAATATAAGATCTAATACATGAGTTAATACTGGAAAGAATAAAAGATAGAATATCAGTTATAGAATTGGAATGAAATCATTTTTCTTTTCTCCTAATTAGGTAATTAGTTCTCAATTCTTAAAGGAGGAATTCCCTTAATCTCCTTAAATAGTATTTCAACCGTTTGGTTTTATTTTGATATTCTCCCAGTAAATAAGAATAATCTGTTATTTTATTTTAATAAAATAATTATTCCCAGTCATACTGTAAAAGTATTTTACCAGCATTCTCATTTTAAAATAATATTGCAGTATTTATCCAAATATTAAATTAAAGATTTAAGAAAAATATATTCCAAATAATTTTCTTTTTTTCAGAAATAATAGATTTAAAACTATTCTTTATTCCAATTAGATTTCTCTTTTGAAGAAAAATAATGGCTCAGTATATACCTTATTATATATAACCACCTCCAAAATCTGAGGACACGAGTCGCTTTAGAAAAAAACATGCTCGAAAATTTGCTTTTCTGAGTTTTTAATTTTATCTTAGCGCATTGATCTTTAATTATTTAAATATATTTATATAAAGTATATCTTTATATAATTAATATTATTTCATAATGAAATATTTTTTGAATTATATCAGAATAAAACAAATAAGTCTTTATGGCTTGTACAATGGTCTTAAATTTTTTTTCTTCAACACATGCAGTTATGTAGATATAAAAATATAATAATAGAATAAATAGAAAATAGATAAAATCAATTATAGTAATTGGAAAACGCGGGTATATTG
>PMIJ01000189.1 GCA_003157015.1 Bacteroidales bacterium | reverse complement strand
TAATGTTTCGAACACTCAAGCTCTCTGCCCTGAGCTCTAGTACCTTACCCTCCTGGTACTTTCTCCCCGTGAATTGGTTTTCTTAAGCCTGTTACAGTCAAGTTCCACATTAAAATTCGAAGGAACTTCAAATTCATCCGCTTCCATTATTCCGAACTGTGGATCAGCATACACTTTCTTTAGAAAGATTGCCATAATAGGAAGCGCCATATGTGCACCCGACCCTTCTCCTAATGATTCAAAATGTATCGCCTGATCTTCCCATCCGCACCAAACACCACCCACGAGGTTCGGTGTAACGCCCATGAACCATCCGTTTGAATGATTCTGTGTTGTTCCGGTTTTGCCCCCGATCTGATTCATCAGGTTATAAGGTTCCTTTCTCAGATTGTTTCCTGTTCCTGCCCTTACAACTCCCTGAAGAAGATAAAGCATCAGATAAGCCTGGTTCTCACTTAGTACCTCCTCTATCTTAGGTGTGAACTTAGAAATAGTATTTCCGTTTTTGTCTTCAATCCTGGTGACATACATTGGTCTGGTATATACGCCTTTATTTGCAAAGGTGCCATAAGCACCAACCATCTCTTCCAGCTTAATATCCGATGTGCCTAAAAATATTGAAGGTACAGGATCAATAAAACTTCTGACTCCCATCTTATGCATAAGTTCGGTCACCGCAGTAGGCTTGAATTGTTTCATCAACCAGGCTGAAATATAGTTTTCAGATTCTGCAAGACCCCATGCAAGTGTAACCATTTTGCCATGGAAACGTTCTGGTCCGGTACTTCTGGGTTTCCATGGCATAGTATCTCCCGGGATATCGAAAGATTGTGGAATGTCCATAACCTCATAACAGGGAGAATAACCGTTTTGCATTGCAACGGTGTATAGAAACGGTTTTATTGTACTTCCGACCTGCTTTTTCTGCTGGGTCACGGCATCATACTTGAAATATCTGAAATCAGGGCCCCCAACATAGGCTTTGACATATCCATTATGCGGATCCTCGACCAAAAATGAAGAACGGATAAAATACTTATAATATCTAATGGAATCAAGAGGAGTCATTATTGTGTCCCTGTCCCCTTTCCATGAAAAGACTCTCATTTTAACGCGGGTGTTAAATGCCAGCATGATAGAATCTTCAGAAACGCCTCTTTTATGCATTATATCATACCTGTGACTTTGTTTAAGCGAAACCATTATTAAATCTTCAACTTCTTCTTTTTTTATATCGTCGGAATATGGAGGATTTTTGAAATGTCTCGCCCTTCTGTAAAAGGCAGGCTGTACCTCACCAGAAAGATGTTCAGTCATTGCTTCTTCAGCATATTTCTGCATCCGGGAATTAATTGTCGTATATATCTTCAGTCCGTCTCTGAATATATTATAGCTGGTTCCATCTGGTTTTTTATTTTTAGTACACCAGCCGTAAAGAGCGTTATTTTGCCATTCCCATAATGCGTCATCATATGATGATTGTTTTTCATAATAATTTCTGTCAGGTTCAGGCTTTTTCATCAGGTTTGTAAGGTACTGCCTGAGATAAGTTGCAAGTCCTGAATTAAGGTCTTCCACCCTGAAATCGACTTCAATCGGTAATTTCATTACTGAATCTGCAAGAGAATTGCTTATATAACCAGCCTTTGCCATTTGTGAAATTACAACATTCCGCCTCTGAAGCATCAGATTATAATTCCTTAGCGGATTATACTTTGTCGATGCCTTGAGCATTCCGATCAGCACTGCTGCCTGCTGAAGGTTTAATGAATCAGGAGTAGTATTGAAATATACTTTTGCGGCAGATCTGATTCCGATGGCATTGTAGCTGAAATCAAACTTATTGAGATACATGGTTATTATCTCTTCTTTTGTATAACTCCTTTCAAGCTTGACCGCTGTTTGCCATTCCTTGAATTTTGAAACACCCAGCCTGATCCTTCTCTTAATGGAAGAATTTCTTGCAGTATCTCTCGGGTACAGCTGCTTGGCCAGTTGCTGAGTGATAGTGCTGCCTCCACCAGCGCTCTGCCTAAGCATAATGGTGCGTATAGCTGCACGTCCCAGCCCCCGGATATCAATACCCGAATGTCTGTAATACCGTATATCTTCAGTAGCTATAAGTGCACCGGTCAGATAGGGTGATAAATCTTTATATTCTGTCCATGTCCTGTTCTCGATACTGATCTTGCCAAGCAATACTCCGTCTTCGGAAAGCACCTGTGCTGCCAGGTAATATTCCGGGTTTTCAAGTTCGGCAAAAGATGGCATAGGACCAAGTTTCCCTTTTGAAATAAGAATGAATAATGCAATAATAATGATAATTGGAAAACTAAAGATTGCCCAGAACCATATCAGGTATTTTTTGTTGTCTGAATTACCTTTCATTTACTTATGAAGTTTGGCCCAAAAATAGTAAATAATAAAGAATCTTAACGGTTTATTTTGAAGTTTGGTACCTAATTGATTTACTTTGTCGTCTGAAAAAAAGAATAAATATCTGCTGTAATGATCGAAAATCTTGTAATTGTTGAGTCGCCGGCTAAAGCGAAAACTATTGAGAAGTTTTTGGGAAAAGATTTCCGTGTCGTATCGAGCTTCGGGCATATCAGGGACCTTTCAAAGAAAAATCTCGGTATAGATATTAATAATAATTTCGAACCCGATTATGAGATCCCCAAGGAGAAGGCTAAGGTTGTAAGCGAACTGCGTAAAGCTGCTTCAGATTCAAAGAATATCTGGATCGCCTCTGACGAGGACCGCGAAGGAGAAGCTATTGCATGGCACCTTGCCAGCGTATTGAAACTCGACCTGTCGACCACAAAAAGAATTGTTTTTCATGAAATAACAAGTGAGGCTATCTCAAATGCTATTAAGAACCCGCGCAGGGTCGACATGAATCTTGTCAATTCGCAGCAGGCCCGCCGTATTCTCGACAGGCTTGTCGGATTTGAAATATCTCCGGTTCTCTGGAAAAAGGTTCAGCCATCGCTCTCTGCCGGAAGGGTTCAGTCGGTAGCCGTACGGCTCATTGTTGAAAGGGAAAGGGAGATCATATCGTTTGAGACAGAATCCGCGTTCAGGGTAACAGCAGTTTTCACAATCGATTCTGAGAACGGCGAGGATGCCACACTCAGAGCTGAAGCTTCCAAAAGGTTCCCTGATGAAAAAGAGGCCCTGAAATTTTTGGAGCTCTGCAAGAATTCAAAATATTCTATTGCAAATATCAGCATTAAACCTGGGACCAGGTCACCTGCTCCGCCGTTTACTACTTCTACATTGCAGCAGGAAGCATACAGGAAACTGGGGTTTTCTGTCGCACAAACAATGGCTGTGGCACAGAAGCTTTACGAAGCAGGAAAGATTACATATATGAGAACTGACTCAACAAATCTTTCCAATCTTGCTCTTGTTAAATCTAAAGAAATAATTATTTCCGAGTTTGGTGAAAAATATTCAAAGACACGACAGTTTAAAACAAAATCAAAAGGAGCACAGGAAGCCCATGAGGCAATCCGTCCTGCATATCTTGAAAATTCTGCCACTGCCGGCAACCAGAATGAGAAGAGACTTTACGAACTGATCTGGAAACGAACCTTAGCATCACAAATGGCTGATGCCATTATTGAAAAAACGTCTATATCGATTAATATGAATAACTCTCCTGTTATATTTCAGGCCAATGGGGAAGTTATTAAATTTGATGGATTTTTAAAAGTTTACGCTGAATCGTCGGACCAGGACAGCCCTGATGAAGACAGATATGTGATCCCTCCTGTGATCAAAGGTATGCCTCTTTCCAGAAACAGCATAACTGCCACACAAAAATATACCATGCCTCCTCCGAGATATACTGAAGCAAGTCTGGTCAAAAAGCTCGAGGAATTAGGTATTGGTCGTCCGTCAACTTATGCTCCGACAATATCGACAATTCAAAATCGTGGTTATGTTTCGCGTGAAGACAGGCCCGGAGAAAAGCGACAGATTAAAATTATCACGCTTCAGGAGGGCAAACTGTCAAATTCGACTAAAACAGAAATAACAGGAAAAGAAAAATCAAAACTTTTTCCGCAGGATATTGGAATGATAGTAAATGATTTTCTCGCAGAAAATTTTTCTGAAATTATTGATTATCATTTCACTGCAGAAGTCGAAGAACAATTCGACGAGATAGCCTTAGGTAATCTTAAATGGACCGTCATGCTTGAAAAATTCTACTCTCCGTTTCATAAGACAGTTACCAACACTCTTGAAAAGAAAGAGAGAAAAACCGGAGTCAGACTTCTGGGAAATCATCCTGAAACCGGGGATCCTGTTACCGTAAGGATGGGGAGGTTTGGTCCGGTTGCACAGATAGGTGAATCAGGCAATGAAGAAAAACCCAGGTACGCAAGTCTTTCTAAAAATCAGTTGCTCGAAACAATAACCCTCGATGAGGCACTGAACCTGTTCCGCCTGCCGCATTCTTTAGGCGAGTACGATGGCGGAGAAATGGTTGTTGGTATTGGCAAATTTGGACCGTACATCAGATATAAAAGCAAATTCTTTTCATTGAAAAAAGGGGTGGATGATCCTTATGCCGTAACCTTTGAAAGAGCTGTTGAGATTATACTTGAAAAGAATGAGAGTGATAAAAAGAAAGTTCTGAAAGATTTTGGCGATATTATGCTTCTTAACGGGAGGTACGGGCCTTATCTTGTTAAAGATAAGCAAAACTACAGGCTGCCTAAGGGAACTGATGCTGAAAAACTTACAAAGGAAGAGTGCACCAAGATTATTGGAAACAGTGATAAAACTAAAAAAAGTTCTTAATATTTACCATGGTAGATCTGAATGATTATTTCAATCCTGTAAGCATCGAGGGCCCTGATTTTGAGCATCTGGCAGCACAAGCCGGTTTCCCCCATAATATCACAATACATACCGATAATACTCCTGTTAAAGAAATCGGAAGGTTCAAAATTGCCTTATTAGGCGTACCTGAAGGCAGAAACTCGCCAAATTCAGGGTCATTGAGAGGACCTGACATGATAAGGGGTCAATTGTACAAACTGGCAAAAATTCCTGGGAAATCTAAAATAATTGATCTGGGAAACATGAAACAAGGTGTCACTTTCAACGACACTATTGCCGGACTTACGGATATTTTATCTTTATTGATCAGCGAAAATCTTTTCCCGATAATTATCGGCGGCAGCAGTGCTCTCATCCCGGCGATTGACAAAGCCATTTCACAGTTTTTCACAAAATATACACTGACGGCAGTCGATCCCAGGATCGATTTCAGCATTGAACGGAGAGTGCCTGATTCCTTTAACTATCTGAATTCTGTTCTAAATAACCATAAGAGTACCTTTGCTCATTATATCAATATCGGCTATCAGACCTATCTAAATGATCAACAAATAATAAACAGATTTCTGAAACGCAGATCAGAGCTTCTCAGGATAGGTGATGTAAGACAGGCAATACACCTCACAGAACCACTGTTCAGGGATTCGGATGCTGCAATATTTGATATTTCTTCGGTAAGGCAATCCGATGCTCCCGGTACTATCAGTCCTTCTCCTAACGGATTCTATGGAGAAGAGATCTGCCTTCTCTCCAGATATGCCGGTATATCTGATAAACTGAAAGTATTCGGACTGTTTGATGTCAATCCCGATTTTGATATCCGTAATCAGACTACCGGTCTTGCTGCCCAGATCCTATGGTTTTTCCTGGAAGGTTTTTCTCAAAAGCAGTATGAAACCCCTGTTCTTGATATCACCAATTCAGGAAGATTCATTAAATATCATGTAAGGGTAACAGATCTTGATGATGATCTCATTTTTGTGAAGAGCAATCTGACTGACAGATGGTGGATTGAACTTCAGGTTGAGAATGACCAGAACCAATATGTTGCCTGTTCTCATGAAGATTATCTTAAGGCCAACCGGAACGAAGTCCCCGACAGATGGGTTCAGGCAGTCGAAAGATTAAAGTCCTGAGTCCAAATAGTAACAGATTGAAAAATTGCCATAAAGACACAAAGGTTTATAACGAATCTGGTGCAAAAATTAGGCTTTTCGTGCAACTTTGTGCCTTGGCACCATGGGGGTAAAAAAAGAAGATTTTAAGATAGGAAATCATCCTCATTTTTATCTGGTACATTTCTATTATAACAAAATCAAATTTTTCTCGTTAAACAGATATTTAGAAATTTTAAATAAATACCGGTAAATTTGTATTCGAGTTAGATTTTTGTTTATTTTACTTGTTCAATAAATGTGCATCGCATCTGCAAATAAAGAGATGAAAAAGCTAAATATTGCATTTCTTTTTTTACTACTGCTGCTTCAGCCGGTTTTATCGCAACAAGATCCACTGTCGAGTCAATATATGTTTAACACACTGACTTATAATCCTGGAGTTGCTGGTACATCAGGAATGATCTGCGCGACTGCTCTGAATCGCGAGCAGTGGGTCGGATTTAAAGGCGCTCCCTCAACAACACTCTTTAACATCAGTTCCCCCCTTTCGCTTTTTGGCATTAAAAGCGGGGTTGGATTGGTTGTTGAGAGCGATAATATAGGTTTTGATAAAGATATAAACGTCACTGCCGCTTACTCATATCTTATGGATCTGGGTTCAGGAAAACTTGGGATAGGAGTAAGTCTTGGCATGCTTAATACCACACTCGATCCTACCTGGGTAATACCTAATGGTGATGCATTTACACCGGCATCCGGTGATCCATTGATTCCCGAAAACAAACAAAGCTATGTGGCTTTTGATGCAGGTTTAGGGCTCTACTATAAAGCCGATAAATATTACGCCGCACTTTCATCCACTCATATAAATCAACCCCAGATCAAGTACAGTAAAGGTACGCCATATATCCCCAGACAATATTATATGACAGGCGGTTATTCATTTCAATTGCCAAATCCATCACTTGAATTGTTACCTTCTCTCTTTGTATACAGCGACGGTAAAATAGCGCAGTTTACAGTAACTTCACTGGTCAGATACAATAAAAAAGTATGGGGAGGCGTTTCATACAGAGCCGGAGATGCCCTGATCGGAATTATAGGATTGGAACTTTTTAATGGAATCAGACTTGGATATTCTTATGATTTCACAATTTCTGATATAGGAAAATCCAGCGGAGGGTCACACGAATTCATGGTTAATTATTGCTTTGATCTGGGCCTGGGCAAAAGCCCGATGAAATATAAAAGTATCAGATTTTTATGATTATTAAAAAAAAATAACTTACTTGCAATATAAAATTCTATAGTATTATGAAAAAGGTAGCACTATCTGCTCTAATATTGATAGTCCTGTTAACTGGTTGTGGCTCTTCGAATAACGGAGAGTTAACTGGCGTTCAAGGGCGGAAAAAATTCTTTGAACCGGAACCCTTTGAAATGGCTTTCATTCCAGCCGGGAATTTTATGATGGGACCTAGTGATCAGGATGCCGTCTGGGCAATGAACAGCATCTCGAAGTCCGTTACTGTTGACGCTTTCTGGATGGATCAGACCGAGATCACAAATAACAAATATCGCCAGTTTGTATATTACGTCCGCGACTCTATTCTGAGAACAAAACTGGGAAATGCCAGTGTTCCTGACAGACAATATTTTATGGTTGATAAGGATGGAAACGCTATCGAACCGAATGTAATTAACTGGGATGAAAAAGTAGATCCACGTGAAGAGACCACAAAAGCCACAATTGAAGAAATGTATTATCCACCTGAAGAAAGGTTCAACGGGAAAAAACAGATTGATGTCAGAAAGCTGAACTATTCCTATTTCTGGGTTGACTATCAATCAGCTGCAAAAGTTTCTTACAAATTCGATTATGCAAATAATACAGGAAAATATGAAGGTAAGGTTACAAATCTTGACGGAACACGTACGGATGTAAAAGACCGCTCTTCCTTCATAAAACACAATATCATTAACGTTTATCCCGATACTCTTTGCTGGATCCGCGATTTTACTTATTCATTTAACGATCCGCAGGCATCTCTATATTTCTGGCATCCCTCCTATGATGATTATCCGGTCGTAGGCGTAACATGGGTACAGGCAACTGCGTTCAGCATCTGGAGAACAAACTACATGAACACCGCTCTCAGAAAAAACGGAGTAGCCGATGTGCATGAATACAGGCTGCCGCTTGAAACAGAATGGGAATATGCCGCAAGAGGAGGTCTCGATCTTTCAATGTATCCCTGGGGTGGCCCCTATACCCGTAACTATAAAGGTTGTTTCCTGGCTAACTTCAAACCCCTTCGTGGAAATTATATTGACGATGGAAATGTTTATACAGGAAAAGTAGGATCATATGAACCTAACGAATATGGCCTGTACGATATGTCGGGAAACGTTGCCGAATGGACATGCTGTGCATACTCACCATCAGCCTACATCTTCCAGCACGATCTTCAGCCAAACTATGAATATAATGCCACACCACAGGATCCTGCAGTAATGAAGAGGAAAGTAATCCGCGGGGGATCATGGAAAGATATTGCATATTTTCTTCAGACAAGTGCAAGGGATTATGAATATCAGGATTCATCAAAGTCATATGTCGGATTTCGTAATGTCAGATCTTATATTGGTGTAAATTAA
>PMIJ01000061.1 GCA_003157015.1 Bacteroidales bacterium | reverse complement strand
GGTCAATATACCCGCGTTTTCCAAATAATGAAGGAATATGCTCTGGAAGCGTTTCTTGTCCATCAAGTGCGCTTTTATGTATTTCCATTAAAACATTATGTACCGACTTTCCATATCCCATCCTTATGCTTAAAGGCATGGAAAACCCATACATGGATAGTAGCTTGAATCGGTATGGGCAATCAAAATATTCTTTTAAAATAGAGAAGTTTAAAAGAATCGATGCTTTTTCTGTCTTTGGGACTGGAGTGGTAAACTTTCTATCACTGTAAACCCGGTTAATATTTGAAAAGATATAATCTGAACGGCTGAATTCTTTGATAAATTCTGAATCCTTACCCTGCATCCTACCATCGGGAGCACGAGAGATGAATAGAAACTTCTGAGACCGGGTAATTCCTACATATAACAACCTTCGTTCATCCTCTACGCTTCCTTCATACCTTTCCTGTCCTTCAATTAGTGATTTTGGTAGGTGATGCCAAACAGATTTTCCACCCTTCCTTTGAGATGGCAAATAGTTCTTATTCAAGCCAGGAATGAATACAACTGGGAATTCCAACCCTTTTGCTTGATATATTGTCATTATTTGAACTGCATTCGGAGTTTTAAAGTTATTATTGAGCCAACCTTCAGCGTATACCTCAGAAGCTGAGTATCGAATAAAACTCAGAAAATCCCGGAGTTTTCTTTCGGAGGGACTCATGAAGTGTATGGTCTCAAAATCATTTATAACTTGTGAAAACATCCCAAGGTTATAGAAAATGACTTCTTCTCTAAGATTTCCAACCCTTGTACCACTTCCGTCATCAACAAATTTTTCTTCGGTGATTTTAGCTTTTTCAAGAAATGTAAGAAATAGTTCTTGCAAAACGAATTCTCCATAATAGCTGACTTTCTTTGGCTTATTCTTATTCAAAAACTTTATACCTTCTTCGATATCATCAATCGACAATTTATCACTTATCGAGGTCCAGGAATCTATAATTACTGATGCATCTGTTTGTTCAGCCAGATAGTTGAATATTTGAATGGATGCACGAACTTCGGGTCTTGCAAAAAGTTCATTGACACCACCAACAATGAATGGAATATCATTTTCTTCCAATATCCGGATAATGTTCGCTGCTTTTTTCCATTTGCGGAGAAGAATTACAAAATCAGAATAATCCAATCCTCTCACATGGTCTTTGTCTTTGAACTCGACTCCACGAAGTTTTTCTATTTGATTTGCTATGAATTGGTTCTCATCATCGACTTCATCATACTTATTGTATAACAAATCACCCTGTTCATATACCTGGTCCGCTTTTGCTATCATTTCCTTTGGTAATCTGTAAGAGTTATTAATGATTACCTTCGAAGCTACTTCAACAATTGCCGGAGAACTACGGAAATTGTCAATGAGTCTGATGGGTTTGACATCTTTATATCTATTTTGAAAATCAACTATGTATCTAATGTCTCCACCACGCCACTGATAAATAGTTTGGTCATCATCCCCTACAACACAAATATTTGCACCAAGTCCTACTAAAATGTTAATTATATGTTCCTGGATAGGGTTAACGTCCTGATATTCATCGACTATCAAGTACTTAATTGTATCACCAATTTTTTTTCTGAATTGCGAATCTTCATTTAAATGGTCATGGACCTTGGTCATAATCATGGTAAAGTCAAAGAAAGCGGAACTATTTAATGTCGCTTCAAATTTCTTTAGTGCTTCAGATATATTTTCTGGAATTTCTTCCAAAGGGGCAGTCAGTTCCGATTCTCTGACAATAGTCATAAGCTGTGCAAAATAGCTTGTGTCCTTGTAGAGTTCCATATCAAGGTCCTTCATGCCAATTCTGCTGAAATTCCTGTCAATGAATAATTTTAATTTAATATCATCAAGGACCGAGAACTTTTGATATTCATAAATATGCTCTTGCAATGTTTTTAAACACCATGAATGGATTGTTCCGATATACATGTCAACCATACCTTTAAGGTCTGGCAATTGCTCTTTACATAGCTTCAGAATGCGATTTTTAAGTTCAGCAGCAGCTTTCTCAGTGTAAGTAAAAGCAACTATATTTTGCGGTTGTATTCCCTTTTTATTTTTTAAGATATTAACTACACGTTGAGATATGACTTGAGTCTTCCCCGAACCAGCACATGCGATGATTTGCAGGTTTTCATCGATAGTGTTTATGGCATCAAGCTGTTCTTTAGTATAATTTAGCATTTTTGGAGAAGAATCTTTGATTAAATAAAACTATGAATTAATTTAATAGCATTAAAATATCTAAAATACATCTGATAAAACCTTAGCTTTAGTTAATTTATCAAAGGTAGTATACCGTGGTGCTTGTGGAGCAGTTCCTTTTTTCTTTGTGTCAAGCAATATATGACTGATTTCTTTTGCAGGGTCTTTAAAATACACTATATATTTATTTGTGTCTTTATATTTATCGATTTTAGCCACCTCAGCCACATGAGTTATAGCAGATATTGGTGCAACCTGATATCCTGCGATATACTTTATGCGGTTTACCATTGATGATGATATCCTGATTGAATACCAACAATTATTGTCAATAAATTCAGATTGAAACCCTTCTGCTTGGGCAGGTACAACAATGGTATCCAGTTCGTCAACATTAATATCTTTCTTGTTGCCTTCCTCCATATCCCTGATTTCTTCATTGAAGGGTAAGAACTTGTGAATTTTTTCATTTCCGTCAACAAAAGTCTGAAATTCAATAATATCAGTATCCATTGTAAGCTGACTAAGGACATTTTCAAGTTCTTCAGAAGATTTATCGATTATTACTATGGCTGCAATGGGAATTTCAAAGATAAGTGCTTCAAGAAAGGCATCTATATTGCGATATCCTGCTGTTTTAGACCTTTTCTCGACAAAATCATAGTATTCCTTATTTGCAATCAGATAATCGAGTATAAACTTCTTTAAATTCCTTCCACTGGCTTTATAACTAATTCCAAATTTGAGTAATTGAGAACCAATGTGCTTATAAGGGTCATGGATGCTTATTTCGTTCTCGATAATGTATAAACGTGGTTTTTCTGCAAAAGAAAAATCAATTAAATAACCATCCGGTATGGTAACAATAGCATCTCCAATCTTTTTCTTAATGTCGATATATACAGTATTACTACCAAAAATCTGCTTAGATTTCTCTACAATAATCTGCTCAAACTCATTTTCCAGGGTGTATTCATAGTGCCTGTAGGTCTTATTGTCACTTATTAAACGTTCCATTGTGAAATGATTAAAGTATAAAACTTCGAAAAATCATGAAATATTCTTAGTCAGTATTGCTTAATACAATATTACGAGAATGTTTCCAATGTCTTTACATAAATCGTCTGATTCTTGTCACAGTTGAAGGCTCGAACAATTATTTATTCGAGAAAAAGTAGTAACTTCTCTGCATATAATCAATGGAGACAACAATTCATAAGAATATAATGAAAAATCTACTTTATTCAACATTAATCAGTTTGTTACTAATTAATTGCCAATCGAATTCAGAACGGAAGGCTGAAATTTTAGATTATCAGATAGTGAAGATACAGGACAGTAGTTTTATGAACATTCCAAAAATGCTATATAGAATTATTCTTAGAGTTGATTCATTACCAACAGATAAAGGAATGCGAAATACTGCAAGTTATCTTTGGGAACATGGAAATAAAAACTGGGAAAAATTTGTAGTTTTTCTGTATCTCCCATATATGAGCACAGAATCAACCGCTTATAGAGTTGCAGAATTTTGTAAAGATGGATTAGTGAGATATGATAAGAACGATGACGTTTTATTTGGAACTAAGTGGCAACCTAAAGGGAAAAATGAATCAGTAGAGACAAAATCAAAATCCGGAATTTTAAATTTTAATATAGCTAAGAAAGAAGATATAAGTTTTATGAAAATTCCAAGAATGGTTTATAGAATTATTCTTGATGTTAAATCATTACCCTCAGTTGAAGAAATGAAAAAAACTGCATTTAGCATTTGGGGGAATGGGAATAAAAACTGGAAAGAATTCACCGTTTTTATATATCTGCCTGAGATGAATACAGAATCACCTGCATTCGGGGTAGGGGAATTTAATGAAGGTGGGTTAGTAAGATTTGATAAAAATGAATTTGCTTTAATCGGCACAAAATGGGAAATCAAAAAACCTGTTGAAACTGTAGTAGAAGTTCCAGCTTCAAAATTAAAAGAATATAAAATTGAACTTTCTGCAATTAATGCAGGAGAGAGGAAAATT
Organism: Bacteroidales bacterium; assembly: GCA_003157015.1. Classification (GTDB taxonomy): domain Bacteria; phylum Bacteroidota; class Bacteroidia; order Bacteroidales; family VadinHA17; genus LD21. The sequence continues at coordinate 35,080 of PMIJ01000061.1, read as the reverse complement.
AGGATAAATATTAGTACGAACTTCCCAGATGGAACAAATTTATCTTTATACATAAATCGCAATTTTTATAAGAAAGGGGATTCTGAAACTTATATTGAAGAACTTTTTGATAAAGATTTTTCTATAAAAAATGGGAAATTTGAATTATTAGTAGATATTATCAATGAGAGAGGGTGGTATAATGAAGTTCAACGAGAGATTAAAGCACTTCCAAATGACATTAAACCAATATCAAGAATTTCTGATAAAATAAATATAAATGTTCTATATACTGCTGCTGCAACTCAACCAGGAAATGTTCTTGAAATTTTAGGAACACGTGGCGAATTTATTACAGGTAAAGGAGCAAAAAAATTCGGAACAGGAACTCTTGGACAATTGACATCCTTCTCGGTTTGCAAGGAAGTTAATATGCCATTTAATTGATAAAATGGTTGTTAAAAATATTTAATATAGACTGTACCTTCTTTTGCAATTTATAAACATCAGTTCACTTTAATTAAAATTTCCACTTTTTTTGAGCACCTTCCAAAGTTAGTTTTCCATATAATGGAGGTTGTAAATTAAATCTATTAAATACCTCCAATTTGTATTTATCATCTAAAATACTTTGGAAATCAAGATTTTTGTGTATATCCTTTTCGGTTGACCCGATAATTACAGGGTATCTCTTATCAGCTTCTGCTGTAGCTTTATCTTCAGCGTCTAATAACGCTTTAAAAACTGCTCTGCAAATTTGCTCACTTTTAGGCAATTCTATAATATAATTAACCTTATGGCAGTCTGATTTCTTGATATATCTGTACTCTCCAGAAGTCATAACTATTTCATACCAATCACCCTTTTCCGCTGATAACTCAAATATATTTCCAATTTTAGCTTGTGTAATAATATTAGATGATGATGAAGGACTAAATCTTATGTCAGTACCAGTTTTCATTACTTGAACATATTTTTGTCCAATAAGAGGAAGAAACATTTGGCATAGGAGGAAAAATAAAATTTCCTTTTTCATTTGATTAGATTTTAATCATTTAGAATATTAAGTAATTTATTGATGCAAGCTATGAAAAGATTAAAGATTATAACACCCATTTGATAGTCTTAAACGGCTTAATTTAAGTCAACTGTTAGAATTTAAATGGTCACTATAGTAGGAATAGTTCAAAATCAGTTCAAAACATTTTTCATTGTACTGATATTCAATTATAATAGTTGACCTACCTGAACCAGTTTAGGCATAAAATTTGCCTTGGTTGTTAATATATATTAATTTAGCTTTTGATAATAATATCACACATTATACCGCTCATATACTATATTTTAAAATGTACATTACTAATATCCAACACCTCCTTGACGCTTCAGCAAAAATGCCAGAAGATATGCCCGATGAAGCCATAGAACTTATAGGGTTCTTAACAGAGGTTATCGATTCAACAACAAAAAATCTTCCACATACATTAACGGAAACCGATATCCGATGCTTTAAAAAAGGGTGTGATGGATTTATCAAAACTGCGCTAAGACCTGATACTGAAGAAATTCATTGGTATTGCCCGGATTGTGAAGCAGAAGGGTTAATTAGTGGCTGGCAGGAGACGGAATGGGATAACAGATAACATCTTTTAAAAGAATAACTTAAATTTGAAACACATTTGTCAACGATGGGAAGTAGGTAAAATGAATTACAAAACTGTATTAGGTATCTGTTTAATTATTTTTGGACTCATATACTGCCAGAAAGAAGGAAGTCATAACTATAAATCAATAGGTACAATTACAGGACAAGATGTCAGAATGTGCCCTTCTCCTTGTTGTAGCGGATGGTTCATCAAGATTGATAGTTTGATTTATGAATTTGATACTCTTCCAACCGGTTCAGATATCAATTTACAAAAAGAAACATTTCCGTTAGTCGTAAAACTTGATTGGCAGTTATCCGATACGCTTGGATGCCCAAATAAAAGGATTACTATACAGAGAATAGCAAAAGAATAATCGATTATGAAAAACCAAATCTTAAAAATTGTTTTTTTGTTATTCATAATGATGATTGGATTTTCATGTGAAAAAGTGACAACCACAGCTTGGATAAGTTATCCATCAACAAATGGTGTGAGCGTTCAAGCGATAGCCGTAGATGCTATGGATAATAAATGGTTCTGTACTTATGGTGATGGCATATTAAAATTTGATGGAACAAATTGGACTAAGTACACAAATAATGGATTAATTAATGGAGCAGGTTCAATTGCTATCGATGCAGAGGGTAACAAATGGCTTGGTGGAGCAGTTCCAGGAGTTTTGAAATTTGATGGTACGAATTGGATAACCTACAATACTACCAATAGTGGAATAACTAATGATACTATAATGTGCATTGCAGTGGATTCCAAAGGCAATAAATGGTTCGGAACAGGGGGAGGCGGAGTATCAGAATTTGATGGTTCAAATTGGACAAGCTACACAACCAATAGTGGTTTGGTTAACAATTATGTTACTGCCGTTGCAATCGATGCTCATGGGAATAAATGGTTTGGAACTACTGGTGGTATATCAAAATTTGATGGCACTCATTGGACCAACTACACCACAGCCGATGGTATGGCACATAATTACGTCCTCGCCATTGCTATAGATGCACAAGGAATTATATGGGTTGCACCTGCAGCAGCAATTGCTTATCCACCTTACGCACATTTAGGAGTTATGGAATTTGACGGTAAAACCTGGACGGTATATAATCCATCTGCTGATTATGACGAAATCGAGTCCATTGCAATCGATGCTCATGGCAATAAATGGTTTGGTACTGATAATGGAGTATTCAAATTTGATGGCACTAATTGGGAACACTTTAATTCACCCAATAGTAGTTTGAAAGGTGCTTATTATCCAGCCATTGGTATCGATGCACAAAAAAATATATGGTTTGGTACTATGTCGGGTATTGGCGGAATATCTGAATTAATAAATAATTAGTGTAATAAAAATGTGATAAATTCGGGGGACATAAAAAATATAACCCCTTTAAATTTAATGATTTAAAGGAATATTTCAGTAACCACACCAGAATTCGCAACAAATTTTACTAAAAAAGCAAAATATTATTATTGCATAATAACAGGACAATATTTTTCTACTATATTTTCTACTACTAACAGAAAGACCATTGTAATATACTGATATACAATGGTCTTTATTGATTTGTAATCGGGGTTAGAATCCAACACTACAAGGGAATATGGAATTTTCTTACTTATATTTCCAAAAAGGTAGACAACATAATAACTAATTCATTATTACATCCCCTACAGTGATATAATTAGTGACTAATCATTACCTTTATAATCACAATAATTCAAGGAATATGAAATTAGGGATATATTGTAGAATTTCTAAGGCAAAAGAAGGTAATGATTTATCCATACCTGACCAAAAGCAAAAAGGTATAGAAAAAGCAAAAGATTTGGGTTTACAATACGAGTTATATATTGATGAGGGTAAATCTGGAGCATCAGATAAGATTGAAGACAGACCCGAATTTGAGAGGTTTATTGCTGATATAACAAACGGTACTCTATCTGCGGTTTATGCTTATGACCAGTCCAGGTTTGAGAGGAATCCACAGGTAAGATGGCTTATTAAGAATATTTTCAAGGAAAACAATATTCATTATTATACAGAATTAGATGGAGAAGTCGATTTAAATGACCCGCAAGCCGAGTTTTTCGGTGATTTGTTGTCTGTCATAAATAAGTATCATGTTACCCTTACAAAGATAAAAGTCAAAAGTGCACTTAAAACAAGAGTAGCCTCAGGTAAAGCACATTCAATATTGCCTTATGGTTATAAGAAAAATGACAATGGCTCTTTAATTATTAATGAAGAAGAGGCTGATATTATTAATAAAATTTATGATTTATCTCTGTCTGGGATGGGCACTCGTTCAGTTGCTAATCTTTTAAATGAGAATGGAGTCCTTACTCGATATAACAAAATTAAAACGGGCACAATAAAAACCAAGAATAAATATACTGGGACTTTTACTGTAACCGACAAAAAGGACATAAAATGGGCAGGGAATACTATAAGAAACATTATTAAAAATAGCATTTACAAAGGTGAACGATTATATAGTGGGGAGATTTATAAAGTTCCTGCAATTATAAACTCTACAAAATGGGAGAAGGCTCAAAAGAACTTGAAAAACAATAGAAACAACTCTGGGAAAAAGGTTGTCCATCAATATTTATTAAAAGGATTATTACGATGTGGCGTTTGCGGTAGGAATATGTATGGTAAAACCCGTGTAAGTAAACATGATAACTTTTATATGTGCTCCTCGAAACGAATCAAGGGTGAGAACTGCGGTAACAGAAGTGTAAATATCGATAAAATTGAAGCCTTTATTTGGGACAGATTTTTTAAGGGAGATGAATTTTTAAGCCGAATTAGGAAAGAATTTTCAAATGATGATACAAGTTTGAAAGAACTTAAAAAACAGATTGAAATAGTTAACAGTAAATTGAATGCATTAAATAATGAAAAGAAACGTGCAATCGAATTAGTAATTAAAGGCACATTATCTGAGGATGATGTCAAAAGTATAATTAACAGGACAGATAAAGCAATAGATGAAAATAAAGAGTTATTGAATGAATATAATAAAAGACTGCATGCTATTGAGAATAATACTAAAATCATTAAAAAATATAAAGATGAATTTATACATTTCTCTACCATAACCACTTTCACTCAGAAAAAGAAAATTGTCAATGATTTCATCGAAAATATTATATTGAAATTCGATGAATCCCTGGATAGTTACGATATTACAATCCATTTTAAAATCGCTTTGGATAAAGAATACTACCAAACCTTTCAAAACTTTACAGTAATTCTTCATAACGGAGAATTTATCTTACCAAGAACCATTACAGAAAATAAATTCAGACTGCCAAAAATTCTAAATATTGATGGTAAAAATGTTGAAATGTTAGGGGGTGATGATAGTGTACCATATAAACAATATATTGATGATAGCATGGAGAAAGTTTACAATACAAAAGTTCCATATGGGAATGTGGATGATTGGTCAGAAGAGGATTTAACATATTTCTTTAATCATAACCCCGACTGGTATTGTAAAGAAAGTGGTGTAAGTCTTTGGAGTAAAAACACTGAAATTGACAGTTATAACATTGCGAAATCAGAGTATCAAAAAGAATTAGCAAAAAAAAATAATTCCATCGGCTCATTAGATACTATTTCATCGGAGATTGTATGATGAGGTGAACGGAATGGCCTTTTTGTCATCAGTGCAGTATGATCGTCTATCTTGCCGGCTACCGAATGTATCTTGGTAGTCTCCAGAGCCTCTTCAAGAGTAAGAGGCGGTATAATTGTCGGCAATCTCTTGGCCAACATTGTTTTACCTGCCCCTGGAGGACCTATCATAATTATATTATGCCCTCCTGCAGCCGCAACTTCAAGAGCACGTTTGACATTCTCCTGTCCTCGCACATCCGAAAAATCTACATCATACTTATTTGCCTCGCTGGCAAATATCTCTAAAAGGTCAACTTTAACCGGAAAGAACTTTCTGTTGCCATTAAAAAAATCGACTACATCGCCAAGATTTTCCATACCATATACATTCAGTCCACCTACAACTGCTGCTTCCCTGGCATTTTTTAAAGGCACTATCACACCTTTAAATCCCTCTTCGCGGGCTCGAAGAGCAATAGGAAGCACTCCTTTTACTGGCTGAAGAGTTCCGTCAAGCGATAGTTCTCCCATTAATACAAATGATTCAATCTCTGCTTTTGAGACTTTTTCATCAGCTGCAAGAATGCCGAGAGCCAAAGGCAGATCATATGCAGATCCTTCTTTCCTGATATCTGCAGGAGCCATGTTGATAACCACCTGTTTTCCGGGCCAGTGCAGATTTAGCGCACGAAGGGCCGATTCAATTCTCTGGTGGCTCTCCCTGACGGCGCTATCGGGTAAACCCACAAGAAAAAACTGGACACCACGCGATACATTGACTTCGATTGTTACTGTGACTGCATCAATGCCGGTAACGGCACTGGCAAATGTTTTGACTAACATAATATTAAGTTTACTAGCACATTAGGAAACCATACTCAAATATAGAAAAGAATAAGATAAAAGCCAAAGGGAAAAAGATAAAAGTTAAAAAAGAGGAATGTGTTGAGTAGGGTCAAAAAAAAAGGTGCAGCTGGTATCCAAATCACTTAAGACCCTGTTACTGAAATCTGACTTTCAAATCATAACCAAGTTTAATCAACAAGTTGGCTCTCTTTGGTTAATAAAATTTATTAATAAATCAAAATACTCCAGTATTCTTTGGCATAAAAGTGAAAAATGATCAATTTTGATTATTAAACTATCCGGTAAGTTATACGTTCTTTGTTAGTGTAGAATTATCGAAGGGTATACTCAGAAGAAATGAAAATACTAATTTGCGAGGATAACCGGCTGGCAATGAATACCCTTTCCTTCATTCTGGAAAAGGAAGGGTTTAAGTCAGATACTGCAGAAGATGGGAATAAAGCCTTGGCTCTATTGCAAAATACTGATTATGATTTGATCTTGGTGGATATTCATCTGCCCTTTATCAGCGGATTGGAACTGATTAAATATCTCAGGTCTGATCTTAAAATGAATACACCAGTGCTGGTATTAACTGCATTCAGTGATCTTCAGATGCAACGTCAGGCAGGAGAGTTAGGAATCAGTGGTTATATTGTTAAGCCATTTGATCCATCTGATCTGATAAGGCGGATCTGTTCTATTCTCAAAAAGTAATCTATGAAGAGATATCTGGTTCTAAATGTATTAGTAGCAGGACTCTTGAATATCATGCCAGTATTATCGCAGGATACGATTAATCCGGAATCTGAGTATCAAAGAATTAAAACAACAGCATTTGATGGTGATTATGCCACTGCTGCAGCTGCTGCGCGTAAACTTGTCAACAGGTTTCCCACCTATGGCGATGCACGGATACTCCTGGGCCGCATCCTGGCCTGGCAAAAGGATTATATTAATGCCGCCGCCGTTATTGATACTCTTCTTTTAAAGGACCCCGGCAATGAAGATGCACTTTCTGCCAGAAGAAATATACTTATGTGGTCGAAAGATAATACACCAGTATCAACTGATATAAGAGCCGGGTACACTTTCGATAGTTTCAGAGAACCATATTCACGATTATGGCAAGTCTTTAATGCCGGTGCAGGACACAGATTTAAATGGGGACCGGCATACGCAGGACTAAATATTGGAAATATCAGAATTGGTGAACCATCTCCTTCCAGTGCTTCTGAATTGCAGATAGAAGCTGAAGCCTGGCCAAAAATAACAAGTAAAAATTATGCTGATCTGGAGTATGCTTATAGCCCAGGTCCATATTTCCCCCGACACAGGGCCGCAGCTGAAGTATGGCAGGTTTTGCCGGCTGGCTGGGCTATATCTGCCGGCTTAAACTACTATTATTTTGACCGTAGTGCTTTCATTGCAGTATCATCAGTTGAAAAGTACATTGGCAAATATTGGCTGTCTCTAAAGGGATTTGTCTGTTTTAAGGATATTGGTCCCAGAACCGCATTATTCCTGAATGTAAGAAGGTATTTCAATGATAAGGATTTCTTCCAGATTACTCTGGGCACTGGAGCCGCACCTGACGAACCTTTTGATATCCAGGCAAATCTTATGCGACTAAATGCCAATACTATAAGGCTGGCATACAACCTATCGGTAACTCATAAATTGATAATGCGCATCGGAGCAGGTTACTCCCGTGAGGAGTATATAGAAACAATCTGGCGAAACAGGTTTGAAGGTAATGTTAATTTCATCTATGCCATTAAAATGAAATGATAAGATACAGACTGTTGTTAATATTATCACTTTTATCAGCTAATACCTGGCTATGCTACCCCTCAGATATAATCTGTAAGACAGTGGAGTCAGGAAGACAGGTGATGATGGAATCTCTTTATGCTCCAAATAACCCCGACAAAATAAAAATGTCCTTTGTTGGCCCCGATACTCACATGACAACATCTTTCAATTCCGAATCCATGAATACCACTGAAAAGGCTGCAACTGCCGTCCGCTATATCTTTTTCATCAAAGGCGACAATAGCTGGATAACAAGAATAAATTATTCCAAAAAATCATTGGTACTTGTCAATTTACTGATTGCAGCTATTATAATATCTATTGCCACAATGATAATTTTACTGGTTATCATTCTTCTGAACAGAAAAAGGTTGGAAAAGGAAGATCTGCTGCACCAGTATCTGCTGGAGAAATATCAAAGTCTTATCATTAACTATTTATTTGGCTATGCCAGCCCTGAAGAATTCAGTTCAATTGCCTCTGATACCTACCGACGTCAGGTTCTTATAGACCAGATGATAGATGTCAGTATCAATCTGAAGGGAGACGAAAGTATAAAACTTCTCAGCCTTTATAAACTTCTTGGTCTTGACAAAGATTCAATAGGCAAGGCTTATAACCGGCGCTGGCATAAAAAGATAAAAGGATTCCGCGAGTTGGCTTTTATGAATATTAAAGACGCTAATGCGGCTATATATAAAGCTCTCAACTCATCGAATGAAATACTTAGAATGGAGGCCCAGATTGCTCTGGTTATACTCGGTAATGATAATCCTTTTGAGTTTCTGGCACATCTCAACAGTCATTTCTCTTTATGGGAGCAGATAACTCTTCATGAGCTTATCATTCAACATAATATTCCTCTCCCATCATTTCAAAAGTGGCTCACTTCGTCCAATCCAACTGTGGTTACATTTGCACTCAGGATGATCAGGGAGTTTAACCAGAAAGAATCTGAAGACAATGTCCGGGAGACACTTTTGCATCCCGATTCTTCAGTCAGATATCTTGCAGTACAGGTAGCAGGGGATCTTGATATGCGTTCGACTCTTGAGACACTGAAGCATATGTATAAAAATCAGGAATACAAAATTTGCCTTGAAATTATCAAATCGATGGGTAAAATGCCCGATAGTTCGATGATTGGGTTTCTGAAACTGGTAATTGACAAGGAAGAAGATGTACAATTGCAGATCGAAGCGACTAAAGCTATAAGAAACAATGGAGATGAGGGTGTTAAAGCACTTGTCAAACTAATGGAATCGGAGTATAAAAACTACAGTATTATTATAAAACATGTTCTTGATCGTAGAATAATTTAATATACTATGGAATCTATTTTTGTAAATATGTTCTTTATACTTACACTGTTCCTCTCAGGATCATATCTGATTCTGGGTATATTCTCTGCAATTGCGCTTAGTAAACACCTGCGAAAAAACAGTTACGTCAACTATAACTCACTGGTATTATCACCGTTGAGCCCTAAAATTTCAATTATAGCTCCGGCATTTAATGAAAGTAAAACTATTATCGATAATGTTCGTACGCTTCTTTCGCTCTATTATAACAATTTTGAAGTTATTCTGGTAAATGATGGCTCAACTGACAATACCTTTGAAAAGATAAAGGAGGAATATGAACTTACAAAGGTTAGTTATTATTTCGATTACCATATACCGTGTGAAAGAATAAGAGGAGTATATAAGTCAAAAAACCCCTCTTATAACAGGTTGATTGTAATCGACAAAAAAAATGGAGGCAAAGCTGACTCGCTGAATGCAGGTATAAATATTTGCCAGAGCAGTCTTTTTATTTCCATCGATGCCGATTCGATCATCGAAACTGACTCGATTCTTAAACTTGTAAAACCATTTCTTGAAGAAAAAGATCGGAAGGTTATAGGAGCTGGTGGGGTTATAAGAATTGTTAATTCGTGTGATGTTGAGCGTGGTCAAATACGTGAAATTCATCTTCCCGGCCAGATGTTGCCTCGTCTTCAGGTTCTTGAGTATACACGTGCTTTTCTTCTTGGCAGGATGGCATGGAGCCGGCTTGATGGATTGATGCTTATATCCGGTGCTATGGGTATTTTTGACCGTGAGACGGTTATAAAAGGCGGCGGCTACAGTATCAAGACCGTAGGAGAAGATATGGAACTGGTTCTCCGCATGAGGCGGCGCCTGGCTGAAGAAGGAGTGAAGTACGAAGTGACATATATACCTGATCCTCTCTGCTGGACACAAGTACCATCTGATGTGAAATCATTGTACACGCAACGTACACGATGGACCCGAGGCCTTGTTGAATCTCTCTGGACACATCGTAAAATATTTTTTAATAAAATCTATGGCCGTTTGGGTCTTCTTGGATACCCGTACTGGTTTTTCTTTGAATGGTTAGCACCACTGATAGCTTTTTCGGGTTTTATTTATTCTATTTATCTTGTTGTAACAAATTCGATTAACTGGCCATTTTACCTGCTTCTCTTTCTTTTTGTTTACACCTTCGCAGTATCTCTTTCAATATGGGCAATTCTTTTTGAAGAGATTACATATCATAAGTACAAGAAAAAAAGGGATATTCTGAAACTCCTGGTTGCTGCACTTTTGGAACCCTTCTTTTATCCAATGCATACCTATTTTGCTGTAAGGGGGAATCTTGAAGCATTGAGAGGTAAAAAAGGATGGGGCAAAGTAGAAAGAAAAGGCTTTGAAAAGAAAAAGAAACGAATACGACAACCATCTGCGCGTAAGTCAGAGTACTAATTTTCTGTAACTTTTAATATTTTCAATCCAAGTACACCTCTGGCAACAAATACATAATCTGCACTAGCCTCAACAAAGTTAACTGATGACTCAAGGTTAACATTACCCATCCATGTTAACTGACCATCGGTATCTATTTTAGCAATATCCAATCCTCCTGCGCCATTTGCTATATATACCCAGCCATTATCGGAGACCGACACTCCGTTAGTAACATAATCCAAGGGTGATTCACCTTCAGGAACTGTTGGTCCAGGTAATGCTGATATTACCGCGGAAGGCATATTAGAAGATACATCATAACATTTTAAACCTTCTTCACCAAGGGCAACAAGAGCAAATTTATTGTATAATCTTAATATGGATTTTGCATCAGGATCATTTGCTCCACCAATTTCTTTATCCCAAATTCCAGGATTATATAAATGACCGGGATTTCCACCAAGTGCTATTTCAAAATCTTTATTAACATCAACTGAACGGGCATTTTCAATATTCATAAAACTCACTTCTTTCATTTGACTGTCTAATATAGTCAATCCTCCTCCAGTACCAGATGTTACATAAACTTTGTCATTGTAAAATCTTACATCAGTACCAACATAACCTTTTAGGGAGAAATTTACAGATTGGCCTGATTCAAATTGATTGGATGAATTCAGTTCATATCTTTCTACAAATGCGCTATCACGAGTTTCATCAGCTCCGGTAATCCATAGAAAAGTATTACTCTGCGTAGAAGGTGAATATTTTACATCCACTGAACTTACATCTTTGCCTTTATTAGTTTCCTGATTAATAAAAACAACACTAGATACCAATTCAGGATTATATGGAGAGCTTATATCAACAATATCAACTCCACCCAAATATCTGGGACCTTGGGTGTTGTATGTTACATAAGCATAATGATCCACTATCCGTACATGTGAGGCCTGTAAAACTTCACCGTTATATACCGGGGGTGATAAAAGTGCAATCAGGTTAATAGTTACCGAAGAACTCAATGTTCCTTTACTACTTTTCATTGTTTTTTTTGACGTATCTCCAAAAATATATGCAGGTGTATTATCAGTTAATGAAATTCTTGCATTTAATGAATTAAGGTTGTTATTAATTAACATATTTGGGAATACTATTTTATCAGATGGCTTACTAATTGCCTGATCATCGATTTTTTTACAACCAATTCCTATAAGGAACATTGTAATACAGAAAATCAATAATTGTTTCATAGTATTTGTTTTTTAGAATTTAAATGTGGTCAAAGTGTTCGGCTTTTACCTTAGTAAATGCCATTCATCTTTCATTAAAAACCCATCCACAGATTACAATGTTCAGATGAATGGTATTTATATTAATTAACTTAAGAGAACAGACTGAACGGTCAAATGTGTTAATTTTTTGGATTTTCACGATACAAAAATAGGACATTTGGCTCCTGAAGTCGTTATAAACTTTTACAAATAAGTTACATAATTCACATATTCAGGCGATATGTATCATGAATTCTTGAGATCTTGAAATGAAGCAGGATTAATCAGAATCTGTCCCCAATTCAAATTTACAGTACCTATTGACCTGAATCTATGCACATAATGTTAGTCATCTATGGGCTATCTCGTAATCAGAAGACGATATAATTAACAGTGGTATTTATACTCTTATCTTATAAGAGTATACTCGGAGAGTCACAAAATAATCTTATCTTTAAAAAGGAAAGATAAGATTAAACAATTGAAGGCATAAGGGAGAAAATACAACATGATTCCTGGAATCACAATTAGAAAACTTAACGGAAACGATCAAAATTGATATTTTCCCTGGGAATGAGCATATTAAAGGTGATTACATAAATGACTTAATAGAAAGATAACAATTCTGCTATATCTATTGTAAAGATTATTCAGTGTTTCTTTAAAATTAATTTTAACTTATCATTATTATATATATGAAAATCAGAATATTACTATGCGTTTTTCTGCCTTTAATTTCAATTACGGAATTATACTGTCAGAAATCCGGGAAAAAAATTACGATTTCAGGCTTTGTTGTTGACGTTACAGCTACTCCGGTTGCCGATGCAATTATTTTGATCGATGGAGAAAAAACAGGTAAAATCACCGATAGTAAAGGATTTTATAAAATCAAAGTCAGACCGGAGAATAAAAAGATCGGCGTTTGTACCTCTTCTGGCGGAATTATTGAAGAGGTAATAAATGGCAGAAAAAATATTGATTTTACCTTTAAAGTCTCAATTCCGTACCAGAAAACTGATCCGGAAAATGAACCAATTGATATCGGTTACGGAAAAGTAAAGAAAAAAGATCTTATGGTTCCGGTAGGAAAGATAGACGGAACAAAATCAAAATATGCCGGTTATAATACTATTTATGAAATGATCCGAGGAGAAGTTCCCGGGGTCGAGGTTAATGGGACAAGCATAATTATAAGAAGCGCTACATCAATAAATTCGGGTACTGATCCTTTATTTGTCGTTGATGGAGTTCCTGTTACTACAATAGATAACATCCTTCCTCTGATGGTTAAATCAATTGAGGTACTGAAAGGATCAGCTGCTTCAATATACGGTAGCAGAGGTTCCAATGGGGTAATTCTTATAAATCTTTTAAAAGGATCTGACAAGTAAGGACCCTGACCGGTGCTGGTAACAAATAGCGTGCTTCTGCTTTTATTTTTTCTCATTAATTAAAATAAATCAAAAATTTGATGTCAGCGACATTCCCTTCCTTAATGTGTCATTGTCTTTCTTAACTTTAACATAATGAATTAGAATTATGAGAGCGTAAATTCAAAATCTAAAAAGGAGAACAAAAATGAATCACAAGAATGTAATATTATTTGTCGCAACTTTAATTTGCCCAGGATTAGCAGGGATTCAAGCACAGAACGTGAAAGATATTGATGGCAATGTTTACAAAACTGTAACCATCGGCAAACAGATTTGGATGGCTGAGAATTTAAAAACCACAAAATACAATGATGGCAAAGCCATACCATTGGTTACAGATGATAAAGCTTGGGGAGCATTAACCACCCCTGCATATTGTTGGTATTATAATGATGCATCCACAAATAAAAATAAGTATGGCTCTTTATATAACTGGTACACAGTAAATACAAATAAATTATGCCCCAAAGCTTGGCATGTCGCTACTGATATAGAATGGACGACACTGACAACCTATTTGGATGGGGAAAGCGTAGCTGGCAGCAAACTAAAAGAAACAGGCACAACCCATTGGGAAAGTCCAAATGCAGGAGCTACAAACAAAAGCGGTTTTACTGCACTTCCGGGTGGCTACCGTAATCATGACGGAGCATTTGGTGAATACGGCTCGTATGCCTCCAATTTTCGCTCTAACGGTTGTTGGTGGAGTTCTTCTGAACAATCTGATTTTTGTGCCTACTACAGACGCTTATACAATTCTCTCATAGATGTTTATCGAAGCCCAAGCGATAAGCACTTTGGTTATTCTGTTCGTTGTCTGAAAGATTAAACTGTCTATTTGAAAATTTCAGCAAAACTGTCGATGGTTTTCATCCGAAGACTGCATTAAACGAATCATCAGAGTCTTGTAAAAGTATGAAGGAGTAATAGACAGCATTATCATCAGTAATCGCCTGGCCAACGTTGTTTTACCTGCATTGGTAGGCTCTGCTATAATGTTAATTGCAGATTCAGTACATAGTTTAGGAAAGTCAGTATCCGTGAAACCGGTTTTAGACAAATACGATATGCCACTTCGGCGTAAAAGTTTATCTTTGAAACCGGGAGATTGACCTCCCTGTCAATTGAAAGATAATGAAAAAACTAATTTTTGTTTTATTGCTTTCAGGCTTCGCATTTTCAGTATTTGCACAGTCAAAAAGCACTATGATATTCGGGGAAGCTATTATAAAGGATAAAAGAATGGAAAGAATTGGTACTATATTAACAGTAGTTGGAAGCGGGACATTGTTTGCTGGTAATATTTTGTACTGGCGAATGTATAATGAAGGTAACAAAGAATCTTCGGGCGATAAAGTAGCCACGGGCAGAACTTTAATGATTGGGGGACTTGGACTAATGGCAGTCGGAATTCCGTTATGGGCAATAGGGAAGACAAAAGAGCGGCATATCAAAATTGAAGCTGAACTGGTAAAGTTTAAAGGTTTAGCGTCAGTGAACGGGATCGGATTAAAAATCAGATTTTAAATGTCAGTATTAAACCCGGAAAAAGAATATTTAATAAGATTGAGCACCAATACCACCTATAGAAAAATAAAAAGCACTTCCTAGTACTCATCGTAGGTCTTGGTTTTGATAATAATTGCTCCGCCATATCCCCGGCATCCGTAAATTGCAGCTGCAGTACCCTTGAGTACCGATATTGAGGCAACTGAAGAAGGTTGGATATCATTAATTGATCCGCCAGGCATACCGTCAATTACAATTAGTGGTGAGACGAAACCAAAAAGATCACCAGAACCTTGAAGTATAATTGTGTAGTTCCCCGGCAATCCAATGACTCTTACCCCCGAAACTTCCCTCCAAATCATTTCAGCGATAGAACTGTAGGAAGCATATTTTTTGTTTGTCCCGTCAATAAAACTGATATCGGTTGTAATATCTTTCCTTTTCATATGGGCATAACCGACTTCAACTGATTCCTCACCCACTGGAATTTTCTGACTACCCAATACACTTATTCCCCCGTCTCTGCCGTGTAACTTCCAGGATGGCTGATTCTCAAAATTAAAATTTATCCGGCTCCTTCCATAGATATCTTCTTCCCGTAATCCATAACCAAAAGTGAAGATGCCTATTTTGGTAGTTGTTGGTGCAACCTTAATCTTATAATTCCCTTTGGAATCGGTTATTGTCCTGGTTTTTACGCCGTCGATCATTACTATTGCATTTTCAATGGGCTCCCTGTCAGCATTAAGCACAGTTCCATATATTGTAATTTTGTTATTGTCTTTTTGGGCAATCAGGCAGCCAGCAGATAAAATTGAGCAGAAGATCAGGAAAACCAGTTTTGTTTTCATTCCCTTTGGGTTAATAAGGACTAATACTTCCTGTTTATCTAAATGTAATCAAAATCCATACCAAAGTTATTTAGTAATTAATTTAAAGTCAAATTTATTTTAACCAGGGGGAAATATCTTCAAAATATTACACTTAATTTTTTACCCGCTTATATGTTTCAGTTCCAAGAGATTTGTTGTTCACAAACTCCTCCCTTATTGCCAGATCAGGCGATTTGAAGTCAAATATCACAACAAAAGCAGCCTGTTTCGGATCGGAAGCAAATTCAAGCGGAACCTGTTCAAGTTTGTTTTTATCTGTGAACCAGGCTGCCTGAAGCATAATGTTCGGACTGTCTTTCATAAGTCCGGCAACAACTATTTTATCGCTCTTTTTATCATATCCCCATAACTGCACTATTTCAAGCCAGACCTTTCCTCCTGTAACGCCCTTCAGACTGAATTCCAGGCCTCCGTTTCCATATGGTTTAAATTCCGCAGTGTAAACAGTATCTTTGATTGATTCATTTTTCCAGGTTCCTATAAACTGTTTCATAAGCTCAACCTGGTTGAGACTTTCCTGCATAGCTTGCGCATATATTACATTGGTGCTTAGTACCACCAATACCGTGATCATGGTGATTTTTAAAAAAAATTTCATGAAATTTTCAATTAGTGAATGACTATCCGGAAATATTTTAAATTATAAACATCAGACATTTATATAAGTTCATTCCCAGACATCTGATCTCAGAATTCAACTGTAAAATCTATATTTCATTTAATACTTATTACGACTATTGCAATATATTACGATATATTGTTATATTTGCAGGATAATATAATTAATAATAAAAAGAGTCCCGAATATGTTTGGCGATAACTTTCATGATAATCAAAGAAAATCACGCCTTTTTAAAAAGGGTGATTTGAAATATGTAATTCTGGATATGGTAAAGGATTGCCCATCTCATGGATATGATATAACAACAGTCCTGGAAGAGCGTTTTCATGGATTATATTCTCCGAGTGCAGGAAGCATTTATCCGATACTTCAATTCCTGGAAAGTGAGAATTTTGTCACTTCCTGCAGGAAGGACGGGAAGAATGTCTATACAATAACTGATGAAGGAAAGAGGTTCCTTAAAGAAGAGAAAGCTACTACAGATAAAATAAAAGAACGCTTCCGGAGCTTGTGGGGTTCCGCAGACAAGGAATATCTTCAGGATGTCAGGGCTATTCTGAATTATACATCTGAAATGCGGCATATTATAGGGAAAATTGCTGTGAGCAAAGACAACTCAAAAGTCACAGCTATACGAAAAATTATGGCTAAAGCGTCTGCTGATATTAAAGCAATATCTGAAGAGGACAGCCTTAAATAAATACAAAATGTGTTTTTTAAGATATCATTGAATAATATAATTTAATTTATCAACAACAATTTATATGGAACTGGAAGAAGTTTTAGAAAAAAAGAAGAAAGAGAAAAAAGCAGGAAGTGGTCTGAAAGAACTGCTGAAATTATATAGTTTCCTTAAACCATATCGCTGGAAATTTATCCTGGGAATGTTGTTTCTGCTGATTTCAAGTGGAGCCAGCCTGATGTTTCCAAAATTTCTGGGAAACATGGTTGACCTGGGAAACAAAGGAAAGATGATAAGCGAAATAAGCCATACGGGACTTATTCTGCTTGCAATTATTTTGGTTCAGGCCATTTTTTCCTATTCCCGCATCCGCCTCTTTGTTGAAGTTACAGAAAAGACACTTGCTTCTATCCGCCAGCATCTATACAACCATCTGATAAAATTGCCTATGAGCTTTTTTGCCATTCAGAGGGTTGGTGAGCTGAACAGTCGCATTTCATCTGATATTTCTCTATTACAGGACTCCCTTACCTCAACTCTTGCCGACCTGTTATCTCAGCTTATCTTAATAATAGGAGGAATAACCCTGATGACAATAAGCTCCTTCAAGCTCACAATGTTCATGCTGACTATTCTTCCTGCAGTAGCGCTCTTCGCTTTCTTCTCGGGGAGGGCAATCAGAAGATATTCAAAAAAGGCCCAGGGACATGTTGCAGAATCAAACACAATTGTCGAAGAAACCCTCCAGGGGATACAGAATGTGAAAGCTTTTACAAACGAGTTATTTGAGATAAAACGATATCGTGAAAAAACCAATGAGGTTGCAAAAGCCGGCATAAAAGGAGGCAAATACCAGGCTGCAATGTCCTTTATTGTTCTGGCATTCTTTATGGCGATGGGAGCTGTAATATGGCGGGGAGCAACACTCATTGCATCTGGTCAAATGGCAGCAGGGCAGTTATTCACGTTTGTAATCTATTCCGGTTTTATAGCAGGGAATATTGCAGGCATGGCTGGAGTTTATACCCGCTTGCAGAAAGCAATCGGCGCTGCGGAAAAATTGCTGCTCCTTCTCGACGAGCCCGCAGAAAAACTGGATGAAGAATATATACACGATCCTGCTAACACCCTGGCCGGACAGATTGCTTTTGACGAGGTGGCATTCGAGTACCCGTCAAGGAAGGAAAATATTGTGTTGCAAAATGTAAGCTTTAATGTGGACTCCGGGCAGCAGGTAGCTCTCGTCGGGCCAAGCGGTGCAGGTAAATCGACTATCGTTTCCCTCCTGTTGAAATTCTACGAGCCGGTAAACGGGAATATTCTTTTCGATGGGCGTAACAGCCGGAGATTCCCCATAACGGCACTTCGTGCTCAGATGGCTATCGTTCCACAGGATGTATTTCTGTTCGGAGGCACAATTCGTGAAAACATTGCATATGGAAAACCCGGTTCAGGAGAGGATGAGATAATTGAAGCTGCCCGGCAGGCAAATGCATGGGAATTTATCCAAACCTTTCCAGATAAACTCGATACAATTGTTGGTGAAAGAGGAATACAACTCTCAGGCGGGCAGCGCCAGAGAATTGCCATTGCGCGGGCGGTCCTCAAGAATCCAAAAATACTGATTCTTGATGAAGCAACTTCTTCACTCGATTCTGAATCTGAAAGGCTTGTTCAGGAAGCCCTCGATAAGCTGATGAAAGCACGTACATCGGTGGTTATAGCCCATCGCCTCGCCACGATTCGCAATGCTGACAAAATAATTGTTCTTGAGAATGGAACAATTATTGAACAAGGCACCCATAGTGAACTGCTTACCAATAAAAATGGCTTATACAAAACACTAACAGAATTGCAGTTTGCTGTATGAATCCAGATTGAATAATTAGAGAGTGAATAAACAGCTACGCTCAAATTTAAAAAAAAGAGACGCTCAAACTGAGCGTCTCTACTTGTTAGAATGTGTAGCATACAGATTCACATTGAGAAACCGGGTTACAGATCACCTATAAACTGATTTTCATTAATTCTACATCAGGATCTGCCTGGCATAATGAACACAGGTCTTAACCTCTTTCACAGAATTTGACCATGGTTTAACATCATATTCAAGTTCAACGTCACAGAAAATCGGCCATCCTTTTTGCTTTATCAATAGAAGAATATCTTCGACCGGACATTCACCCTGACCCCAGACCTGATTGGTGTTGGCCGGGTCAGTTTTCGGACCAGTTTTATCCTTAACATGGATACTGACTATACGATCATGATACTTTTCAATAATGGTATTCGGATGTAGCCCGGTTGAACCAAAAAAGTGACCTGAATCAAAATTAAACATCACTGCGGGTGAAACAGCCATAAATGGGTCATAGCTGAACCCTGGTGTTGCAAATTGCATGTGGGTGTGAAATATTGCATATAAGCCATTTTTTTCTGCAAAAGGAGCCATCTTCTTAACAGCTTCCATTCCCAGCTCCTCGCTTACACCTTTGGCACCCAGAGCCTTAGCTGCTTTGAAAGCATAATCTATCTCTTCATCTGACCATCTTGCAGGAGAGAATTTAATAATATGAATTGAAATTCCGGCTGCATCGAACATCTTACGGACATCATCAAATTTTGATATAGGCAATGCAAGACGCCAGGCTTTCACTTCGTCGTTGTATTTTGCTATCTGAGCCTTTTGTTCTGCAGTTAATTCAGGTCTTTTAAAACCACCTGCAGGTGGAGCAGCCGGAGGTGCACCAGGAGCTGGTTTAGGTGGAGCAGGAGGAGGTGCAAACATAGCCATCATTGGATTCTTTGGTGCTCTGAGATATTCCTCAACATCGCCGCTCATCAATTCAATTGTGCTGATACCGGCTTCTTTACAATACTTTATTATATTTTCAACCCCTCCCGGCTTATCACGCCAGCTATAGGTAATAGTACCAATCTGAACGCCACCAAAACTCGAGTTTGGTGCAGCTCCGGTCTGATCCTTTACAAGAGCGCTATTCTTGCTGAACAGATTTATAGGCATCATCGATAAAGCAGCAACAGTTGCTGTACTGCCCAGAAACTTGCGGCGCGAGAGGCTCTTTTTTGATTTGTTTTCGTTTTCCATATT
The DNA here is from genome assembly GCA_003157015.1 of Bacteroidales bacterium. Lineage (GTDB taxonomy): Bacteria > Bacteroidota > Bacteroidia > Bacteroidales > VadinHA17 > LD21. The sequence continues at coordinate 14,867 of PMIJ01000061.1, read as the reverse complement.
CTTTTAATTTTTAGTTGCTTTAAAAAAATCTTATCATATTACAAGGTCCAGCCTGTTCGGTAATCGTATTGGAACATGCTGTTAGCGTCAGGAAGATTTGTAATCTTCATATTAACGGCATCATATTCGAGAGTAATATCATCCAGCTGATGTTTCACAGCGATATTTGTCAATAACATGATCTCAGTCAGTTTTGATGAGATTGAGAAATCGTTGCACGATTTTTTCCCACTCTTAATTGCACCAATCCAGTCCTCGAATATATTGCCTGTGCGCGGAATCCAGGCATCAGGACCTTTGAAATTTTCGTTTTCAGGAATAAGCTCCGGCATAGCGCCATGGCTGCCATGAGTAATTATTCCCTTCTCTCCGTAATATGTGGCATCTTTCATTGCCCTTCCAGCTTCCAATCCCTCGGGTCTAGGTGGTCTCAATCCTCCATCACACCATGTAACTTTCACCGCCGGCATATCTCCACGTGCAGGGAATTCATATGTAACCAATTCACAAAGAGGCATATAATCAGTGCTGTATGGAGAACTTGTCGCTTGTATTTTGGTAGGCATTCCCAGGTTGAGAGCCCAGATAGGAGCATCAAAAATATGAGCGCCCATGTCACCCATAGCCCCTGTTCCATAGTCCCATAATCCTCGCCAGTTGAAATGAAGTGTTTCAGGATTATAAGGTTTATTAGGAGCCGGCCCTAACCATACATCATAATTCAGGTTTTTAGGAACCGGCATACCTTCAGGTCTTTTTAAATCACCCTGTGGCCAGAAGCCCATCGGACGATTTGTCGAGAGTTGCACTTCTCTTACCTGACCAATAACTCCTGACTGAATCCATTCAACAGTTTTTCTCGTTCCCTCTGTTGCATGTCCCTGGTTTCCCATTTGTGTAACTACTCCTGTTTCCTTGGCCAAAGCTGCGAGTTTACGTACCTCAAAAATTGTCTTTGCCATTGGTTTCTCGAGATATATATGTTTTTTGGCACGCATGAAAGCAGCGGCAATCATTGCATGGTTATGATCGGGCGTTCCAATTACAACGGCGTCAATTGATTTCTCTTTGTCTAGCAACTCACGCCAATCGCTATACAATTTAGCTTTGGGATATCCTTTGATAATGTGTCCTGCATAATCTTGATCAACATCGCACAGAGCATAAATGTTTGCAAGCTTTATCGGATTGCCGCTCCCTGCAGCACCCATTTGCATAACTGCATTTGTGTTCGCACCCGGTTTCCCCCCTTTTGTAGCCATCCGTTTCATCATTTCTGCCATTCTTGCCTGTTGCGCTGCAATCTGTTCCTTTGTCATTGGTGTGCCATTGAAATTTCTCTGAGGCCTCACAATCGGAACATCAGGTGTGCAAAGCTGTTGAATATCTCCGCCCCCCTGACTTCCAACACCAATACCTGCAACATTGATAATATCGCTGGGAGAAGTATAACCTTTTCCTCCCAAAACATGTCGCGGAAGAATTGTAAAAGCAGCTGTCGCAGCTGCAGTTGTACCGAGAAAGCTTCTCCTTGTCAAGGTTTTGCTTTGCGGATTTTTCTTTTTATCATTTTCCTGACCCATACTAAGAAATATTGAAGTTTTTGAATAAAACAAGAGAATATAAATTTACTCAAAAACTTATTTCAAAGAAATGAATAAGCAGTTTAATTTCATGCATTTAATCATTTTTAACATTAGGAATAATTGGGCCTTGATACTTTTCATCAGAGTGAGATCAGATAATAAAAAAACCGGACTAATAAAGCCCGGTTAGTAGTTAAAAAATATCTGAAAATTATATTGCCGTTCCTCCCCTTTCGCCTGTCCGGATTCTGATACATTCTTCGAGGGGCGTTATAAATATTTTCCCGTCACCGACACTCCCCGCTCCGTTCGTTCTGGCAGCTTTCAGTATCGCATTAACAGTAATATCTACAAAGGCATCATTGACGCCTATCTCAATTCTTATCTTAGGGATCAGATCAGGAATAATGATCTGGCCCCTGTACATCTCCTCGATTCTCTGCTGTCCATGTCCTGAAACACGACTGACAGTGATCCTTTTTATATCAGCTTCAATAAGTGCCTCACGAACTTTATCAAGCTGAACTTCCCTGATTATTGCGGTTATTAGTTTCATTTTCTGATATTTACTAGATTGCCTGATTAACTGGGATTTAACATTCCGTATCCTCTTTCGCCGTGATAGGATCTGTCAAGCCCTGCCATTTCATCATCTTCTGATGATTTGAATTTAATAAACTTGTTCAGGAAGAAGATTATTATAAAAGTCATTACTGCAGCATAGACTATTGCTATTGACACTGCTGTTGCCTGCACTCCAAACTGGTTCCAGATAGTCCATTTTCCGCCGGCGGCTGCGGCAGCATCACGCATCCATGATGGTCGAATAAAGAATGTCAGAAGTAAAGCTCCTACTATCCCTCCTATTCCATGTATTCCGAAAGCATCCAGACTATCATCATAACCCAATTTGTTTTTAAGCTGGATTCCCATATAGCAAATCGTTGAAGCAAGAATGCCGAGAATCATAGCTCCATAAGGCTGAACTACACCTGCAGCCGGAGTAACAGCTACCAATCCTGCCAGAATTCCGGATGCGAAACCCAGTGCAGTCGCTTTTCCCTGGTGAAAACTTTCGATCAGGATCCAGAAGAGTGCACCTGAAGCTGCTGCAACCTGTGTTGCTGTAAGCGCCTGTGCAGTACTCAGCCCGCTTGAAATACTGCTGCCTGCATTAAAGCCAAACCATCCAACCCAGAGAAGCCCTGCTCCAAGCATTGTGATAACCATGTTATTTGGACGAATTACCTGGTAAGGATAACCCCTGCGGGCTCCGAGAAATAAAGCTGCAACCAGTCCGCTCACCCCGGCTGAAATATGAACAACTGTTCCTCCGGCAAAATCGATAGCACCTTTAGCTCCAAGATGAAACAGGAAACCATCAGAAGCCCAGACCCAATGACAAATAGGATTATACACAACCAAACTCCAGATCGCAATAAAAAAGCAATACGCTTTAAAATTGACTCTTTCAGCAAAAGCCCCTGCTATTAGAGCCGGCGTTATAATCGCAAACTTACCCTGGAACATTGTAAATACATATTCAGGAATTCCTGCATCTAAAATGTTTGTATCTATTCCTTTCAGGAAGAAATAATCGGAATTCCAGCCAAACCATCCTCCCAGGATATTTTTTCCGAAACTCATACTATACCCTACTATAACCCACAAAACACTGATAATGCCCATAGCCACAAAACTATGCATTATGGTACCGAGCACATTCTTGGAACGGACAAGTCCGCCATAAAACATTGCAAGTCCTGGGATCATCAGCAATACAAGCGCGGTGGAAGTCAGCATCCAGGCAGTCGCTCCTGAATCAATGTGTGTATTATCCGCGGCAAATAAGGAGCTACCTCCGGCTATCATCAGCAGCAGAATCAATAGAGATCTTTTTCCAAAAATTTTCATCATTCAAAAATTTAACATAAAAGCTATAATCAATTGTACATTTTATGCAAACATATGTTTTTTTAGAGGGTGTTTCAAATTATTTATGTATTTTTTTAGCGTTTATGTCAATTTTTTAAGGGTATTTTTCCGTTTTTATGTCATTTTATTACTCCAATCCCCCTTTTTTTATTAAGACTCATTGGTTTTTATGAATCATTTATTCTGATGATTCAGATTTGATTCGATTTATAAACTTGTTTATGTTCCCTTCCATATTCCCATCCATACCCAGAATATTCACAAAAGCGCTGCCTATGATTCCGCCTCTGGCATATTTTCCTGCATTTATAAAAGTTTCACGATCTGAAATACCAAAGCCTATGAGGCATGGATTTTTCAGTTTCATGTCACTTACCCTTTTAAAATAAGACATCTGAGAATCCGAGAAGCTTCCTTTTGGTCCCGTTACAGATGAGGAAGAAACCATATAAATAAAACCATGGCTGATTTTATCAAGAGCTGAAATTCTGCCTGACGAAGACTGAGGTGAAATGAGTAAAACATTATAGAGATCATAATTATTGAATACTGAGAGATATTCATTCTTATAAACCAGAGGAGGAAGATCGGGAAGAATAACCCCATCGATACCAATTTCCGAACATTGAATGCAGAAATTCTCCATTCCGAATTGCATCACCGGATTTAAATATCCCATAAGTAATAAAGGGATTTTCACTTCCTTCCTTATATCAGATAATTGTCTGAAAAGCAGGTTAAGGCTCATCCCATTTTTAAGTGCTTTTTCATTGCTGCGCTGAATAACCGGTCCGTCAGCCAGAGGATCGGAAAAAGGTATGCCGATCTCAATCATATCAACAGCCGAATCTGCAAGTGCTTTGATTATTCCAGCTGTTGAACTCAAATTGGGATATCCGGCTGTAAAATAAACCGAAAGTATATCGTTTTTTCTTTCTCTGAAGAGTATGTCAATTCTATTCATCTGTTTCTAATATATTCCTTAAATCCTTTGTGTTACTTTGTGTTTTAACCCGTGTTCCTTTGTGATTTAATGAATTAACCTTTTACCACAAAGGTCGCAAAGGTTGTCGCGAAGGAACACAAAGTGTATGCTTTTTTAAGATATATTCTCATCCATGTATTTTATATAGGTTTCCATATCTTTATCTCCTCTTCCTGAAATTGTCACTATAACAATATCATTTTTACGGAACTTATGTTTTCCTAACCAGGCGACGGCATGAGCTGATTCAAGAGCTGGCACAATACCCTCGAGGCGGGCAAGCCTGAATGCTGCTTCAAGAGCTTCATCGTCAGTTACATTGCCGAAAAAAACCCTTTTTGTTTTATGAAGATAAGGATAAACCGGCCCGATACCGGGATAATCGAGACCTGCAGAGATGGAATAAGGTTCGGTGATCTGACCGTCATCTGTCTGCATAAGCATAGTTCTGCTTGCGTGAATTATTCCCGGGCGACCCGTAATCATAGTAGCAGCTGTTTCACCACTTGTGACACCCTTCCCAGCTGCTTCAACAGCTATCAGTTTTACATTCACATCATCCAGGTAGTTAAAAAAAGAGCCTATTGCGTTGCTTCCTCCGCCTACACAAGCTATTATATAATCAGGGTTTTCTTCACCTGTTAACTCTTTAACCTGAAATCTCAGTTCTTCACTGATAACTGACTGGAGCCTTGTTACAAGATCGGGATACGGATGCGGGCCCACTACCGAACCTATAATATAGTGAGTATCAACAGGATTACTTATCCAATCGCGTATGGCTTCATTTGTTGCATCCTTAAGTGTCATATTGCCGCTATTTACCGGAACAACCTCGGCACCCAGCATTTTCATCCGTAAAACATTTGGTGACTGTCGTTCAATATCAGTCTGTCCCATATATACTACACATTTCATTCCCATCAGCGCACAGACTGTTGCAGTTGCAACTCCGTGCTGACCGGCTCCTGTTTCTGCTATGATCCTCGACTTCCTCAGGCGCCTGGCAATCAATATCTGACCTATAGTGTTATTTATCTTGTGTGCACCCGTGTGATTCAGATCTTCACGCTTAAGATAGATTCTGGTATTATGATATTCCGATAAACGGGAAGCAAAGAACAGAGGAGAAGGTCTGCCTACATAATTCTTTAATAATGAATTAAATTCATCTTTGAATTTTTTATCTTCAAGAATCTTTAGGTAATTATTTGCCAACTCCTTAATATTATTGTACATCATTTCAGGAATAAAGGCACCTCCAAATTCCCCATAATAGCCCCGGTCATCTATATCATATGTCATAGGATCAATTTTTAATTTCCATTATAAAATTATTTACTGCTTCTGCGTTTTTAATACCCGGAGCAATCTCGAAGCGGCTGTTAATATCCACAGCAAAGAAGCTGCTGTTCTCAATGGATTTAATTTCACCCATATCTTCAGAACTGATTCCTCCACTAAGGAAAAAGGGTTTATCAAGCTTATATTCGGTCAGCTTTCCCCAGTTAAACTTACAGCCGCTACCCCCGGGCTTTTCACTTTTTGCATCAAATAAGAAATAGTCGCACACCGGCATAAAAGGCCTCAGATTGTCGAAATTAAATTTTTGATCAATATTGAATGCTTTAATAACCGATAGTCCTGCCAATTTTAACTGCAAACATGATACAGGTGATTCATTTCCATGCAACTGTATCATATCAAGTCCGTTACGTATAGACAAATTCAGGATCTTATGATTCCCCTCATTCATAAATACACCTATTTTTTTAACGTTATGAGGTACATTATGATAGAGAGTCAAATCAGGATCCTCACCCACATACCTCGGGGATCCTGAAAAGAATATAAATCCCATGAAGTCTGGCTTTGTCTCTCCTATTTCCTTAACATTCAACGGATCACACATTCCGCATACTTTAACTTTAATCATGGCTACAGGATATATCCTTAACAAATTCAGAAAAAGCTTTAACCGGATCAGGTGTGCACATAAACTTTTCCCCTATCAGAAACCCTTTGTATCCGTAACCTTTTAACATATTTATTATCTCCGGTGATGAAATTCCGCTTTCGGAAATCATCAGGAATCCTTTTGGAATTTTTTCGGCTGTCGCGACTGAGATATCTGTATTTACCTCAAATGTTTTCAGATTCCGGTTGTTTACACCAACAATATTAACATACTGGTTTACCTTATCAAGTTCGTCCTGTTCATGTATTTCGAGAAGTATTTCCATCCCTAACGACCACGACAATTTTGAAAGGCTCTGAATTTCCTTAATGCTTAAAGTCGCTGCTATCACCAAAATTGCATCAGCTCCTATGGATTTGGATTCAATTACCTGGTATTCATTAATAATAAAATCCTTTCTCAAAATTGGGAAAAGACCTTTTACCGCGGTATTCTCAAGGTCAGCGTTTGAACCTCCAAAAAACTGATTATCCGTAAGAACCGATACTCCTGAAGCCCCTTCTCTGAAATACCCTGATGCTACTTCCTCAACCTTTGATAATGAATTGATTATACCCTTTGAAGGGGATTTACGTTTGAATTCTGCGATTATCCCAGTTTTATCCTTGTCAAGAATTGATTGTGAAAGAGATATAGTCTCCCGATTAAACAATTTGCTCTTTTCGAGATCTTCCAGAGAAGTTCGTGATGAAAGAAGTTTAAGTTCCCTCTTCTTGTTTTCAATTATTCTGTCGAGGATGGTCATGCCTGTAATTCAATCAGTTTGGAGAAAGATTTATATGCCTTTCCGGTCAAAAGAGATTCACAAGCGATGGCGCGGCACTCTTCAAAAGATTTTGAAGGGTAATAACATTTCAGAGCCATCTGGGCGTTTGCATTAACAACACTATTCTGTGTTACGGTACCTTCATTTTTAGGGATTTTTATAAAAATATCCGCTGCTTCCTGCACATTTTTCCCGCCCCTAAGGTCGGACTGTTTTGCTCTTTTAAAGCTCATCATTTCCGGTGAAACGATCTGTTCAATACCGTTCAGGATATATTTGAATTCTGACGTAAGTGAAACCTCATCATATCCGTCGAGACTGAAAATGATCATATACTTCATTGAGGATTGCTGGTACAGATAATTATATAAACGGGCTAGTTCGAGACTATAAACTCCAATGAGTTGTTTCTTCGGGAATGAAGGATTTACCATTGGTCCCAGTATGTTAAAAAATGTCTTTATTTTAAGAGCTCTGCGAACCGGCACCACATTTTTCATTGCAGGATTAAATAAAGGAGCATGCAAAAAACAGACACCTGATTTATCTATCTCATTTCTTAATTTATCATTATCAGTCGAAAATTTATAACCAAAATGCTTCAAAATATTGGAGGACCCACATGTTGAACTAACTCCATAATTTCCGTTCTTTGCCACTTTGATTCCGGCACCGGCAAGAACAAATGTGGTAAGAGTCGATATATTGAATGTATCTTTCCCATCTCCCCCGGTTCCACATACATCCATAGAATCGAATTCTGACAGATCGATCCTGATGCAGAGGTTCAACAGGGCATCTCTGAAGCCGGTGAGTTCATCGACGGTTATGCTTCTCATGAGGTAAACTGTAAGAAAGGCAGCAATTTCCGACTCTGAATAATTGCCTTTCGCTATGTTTGTAAGAACCTTTTCGGCCTCTATCCTGGTCAGTGTTTTGTGTTCGAAGAGATGATTCAGTACTTCACGCATGACTAATTGAATTTTTCTTTGTCAATTTATTCTACAGTAACTGCCTGTTTATATTTACCTGTATCTAATTATTGATCCAGTTATCCATAATCTCCATACCATGCTCGGTAAGAACCGATTCGGGGTGAAACTGCAAACCGCGTACATCATATTCTTTATGGCTTAAACCCATAATTATTCCGTCCTCATCTTTACAGGTGATATTAAAGCAATCAGGCAGATCGTATGCGGATACTACCCATGAGTGATATCTTCCGCCAATAAATGAGGAAGGAATATTCACAAAAAGAGGATCATCCAATTCTGTTATCATGACAGGTGTGGCAATACCATGATATACTGAGCTCCGGTTAAGGAGTTTCCCACCAAAAGCTTCTCCGATTGCCTGGTGTCCGAGACATATTCCGAGAATACTTTTAGTAGAAGCATAGCGCTTAATAATATCAATGCAAATCCCTGCATCAACCGGAACGCCTGGCCCCGGGGAAAGAAGAATTTTGTCATACCTGCCCACTTCCTCAAGGGATATTTCATCGTTCCGGGAAACTGCAGGACAATGTCCTGTAAGCTTTTCAATATAGTAGACAAGGTTGTAAGTAAACGAATCGTAATTATCAATAACCAAAATCTTTTTCATTTCTCCTGCAATTAGTAATTACTTAATATCTGCTGCCATTTCTATCGCTTTTCTTAGTGCTCCCAGCTTATTATTTACCTCCTGCAGTTCCTTTTCTTCATCAGATACTGCTACAATTCCAGCGCCGGCCTGGTAATAAAGTGTATTGGCTTTGCTCAGAAAAGTTCTTATCATGATGGCATGATTAAATGTGCCACGGAAGTCTATGAACCCGATAGCGCCTCCGTAGTAACCCCTGCTTTGATTCTCATATTTATCTATGATCTTCATTGCCATATATTTAGGAGCTCCGGTAAGTGTGCCTGCAGGGAACGTCGCAGACATCATGTCGGCCACACCTGTATCTTTTTTAAGTTCGCCTGAAACCGCTGAGACGAGGTGAATAACATGTGAATAGAACTGTACCTCGCGATAACTTTCAACTTTGACATTGCTGGCATGTCTGCTGAGATCGTTGCGTGCAAGATCAACAAGCATTACATGTTCCGCATTTTCCTTCGCATCGGCTACAAGGTCCTGGGTAAGAAGCTTATCGTTTTCATCATTTCCGGTCCGTCTGAATGTTCCTGCTATCGGATTAATATAAGCTTTGCCATTGCTAATTTTCAGGTGAGCTTCAGGCGAGGAACCGAATATCTTATAATCGCCATAATCAAAGTAGAACAGGTAGGGAGATGGATTGACCGATCGCAATGCCCTGTAAACGTTAAATTCGTCGCCTTTGAATTGTTGTGAAAATTGCCTGGATAGCACTACCTGGAACACGTCTCCAAGGTAACAATGTTCCTTCCCTTTACTGACCATTGCCTTATACATCTCATCCGAAATGTTCCGGTTTTCATCTCCGACAGTTTTAAAGGAATAAATTGCCACATTCCTGCTGTTTAGCAGCGACTCTATTCTATCGAGTTCTCCTGATTCTCCATTTACCTGATTTTCAATTATCTGCAATGTGTTCTGGTAATGATTTATTGCAATGATATATTTATAAAGGTGATACCTGGCATCAGTAACTTTATAGGGGCTGTCAGGAGTATATTTTAATTCTATTTTCTCGAAATACTCTACTGCGTCATAAGACAGATAACCGAAAAGCCCGTTCACAGGGATATTTTCTGTTTCGTTTGTCAGAATAAATGAATTCATGAAAGCTGAAAATCTGGCATTAAATGTCTGTTTATCTGTTATTTCAGTTACTTTTTCTGATCCATCAGGATAGGTTTCAGTAACCAATCCCTTATCAGCTTCAAAGCCCGCAATTGGTTTCATGCATATGAAAGAAAAGCTGTTTTCGTTTCCATGGTAATCTGAACTTTCCAGTAACAAAGAATTTGGATATATATCCCTTATTCTCAAATAGATGCTTACAGGTGTTATTATATCAGCAAGAAGCGTCCTCGATAAAGTTTTTATTTTATATCCTGGCATAATTTTTATCCTATTTATCTCTAACTTATTTTCAAAATTCCGGGTGATCTACAGAATCAAAAAAGCCTGTCGTGAGTACGACAGGCTTCTGGTAAATATCTTATAATATTATATACACATAGCTGGCAGTCTCACATAAAAAAGTGAAAAAAACTTAACCGCCAACGCCAATATGTATAAACTGCTTTCATTTTAATATTTCGTCCGATGCAAAAGTAAAATTAGTTTTTGATAAAACAAATTCATTTTGATTGTTCATGAAAATCGACTGGTAAAGCTCCGGATTACCGGGAGCATCAACCATGCACTGCGACAAAATTGAAAGATTATTTTTTATCATAAACTAAACTTGTTTTCATTTCTCCATCGGGGGTACTGTTGGTCGCTTCAATTTTAAGAATTCTGTCACCTTCCAATTTCCATATCTCGGATGACTTCATTTCATTGTTCTCTCCATTCATATTAAAAATAGTTGAGGAAGCGATAGTAATTGATTTCTTGTCATCCGACCATGTAACAGTTGATTTTGTTTTCATGTCCATCATTCCTGAATTTTCACATACCTTACCATCGAGGGTATACTTACCAGTCATTTTCATTTCCTGCCCGTCCGGTCCTGTCATAGCTCTTTCTATTGAAACATTGTTACCTTCCTGTTTAACAGTCAGAGTTGATGCCGCCATTTTAAAAGGGCCGTCTCCTAATTTGCTTCTAGATTCATTTAATGTCCAGTTTCCCGAGAAATTAATAGTGCCATCCTGAGCAGATACCTGTGCAAAGAAAAATACCGAGATACCAATCAGCATTACAAGTCTCATTTTTTTCATGATTTTTAGATCTGAATTTTTCAAATTTTTCATATCAATGTGTATTAAAAGGTAAAATATTAACTCTCTTTTCCCCCAAATCTATTCAGATATAATTATGAAAGAAAATAATATATACTGATCACGCTAATTTACCGACCAATACAATTATTTTATGGATTGAACGGTATAAGTGGTATCAGGATGTGAAAGTTGCACAAAATTATAAATAGGGTATGTTGATAAAAATGAAATCCATTAACCACAAAGGGGCCCAGGCGTTAAAGGACCGACCGTTAAGAAATCAGCCCTTTGGCTGATTTTAGGAAGGGGCCAGTATGAGCGATGGACCCGGTGGGCTAAATACTAAAGAAAGTTTTTATCGAGGAATTCCTGAAATTTTGCTTTATACTGGTCGCTTACAGGTATATATTCCTTTCCGAATACAATTCTGCTGCGTTCGATTGTATCGATTTTTTCAAGATTGACAATGAAAGAACGGTGGACCCTCATAAATTTATTTTCAGGTAGTTTTGATTCAAGAAGTTTCAGTGAAGTAAGGGAAAGAACCGGCTTGAGTGAGTTCTGGGTAAATACTTTTACATAGTCTTTAAGTCCTTCAATATAAAGAATATCGTTAAAATTTATCCTTTTGATCTTATAATCTGATTTAAGAAACAGAAATTCATTGTTTACATCTACCCTGGCAGGAGTTTTCTGTTCAAGCCTGAGCAGATTCTGAACTTTATGGATGGCATTTAAAAACTCTTCATAGCTGAAAGGTTTCAATAAATAGTCAACAATCTCAAGTTTATAGCCATCCATCGCATATTTTTCAAAAGCTGTTGTAAAGATTACTTTCGGTCCCTTCTCCATTAGCCTGGTAAACTCTATTCCTGAAAGATCGGGCATCTGAATGTCGATGAATATAAGATCAACTCTGTTGGCACTCAGGAACTCGGCCGCTTCCAGCGGGTTCTCAAACTTTCCTGCAAGTTTCAATCCCGGCGTTTTTTCGATATACCCTGTTACCAGCTGCAGCGCTAGAGGTTCATCATCTATTGCTATTGCAGTAATCATTATGCAAAATTAATGTGAAGAAGAACCTCGAATTCAGTATCTGATTTATTTATCTTTAGCTCATGTTTACCCGGGAAAAGGAGGTTGAGTCTCTTTGTCACATTATCAAGACCAATGCCTGAATGACCCGATTCATTGTCTTCCCTTGTATTCACAAGACTATTGGAGCATTTGAATTGAACAGAATCCTTTTGTGTTGTCATGATTATATCGATAAATGACTTTTCGCGAAAACTGATACCATGTTTAAATGCATTTTCAATAAATGGAATAAAAATGAGGGGAGGAATATTTATATCCTCGTACTTTTCAGGAAAGGAGATATTGAGCTTAATCTTATCGCTCATCCTGAGCTTCATAAGATCAATATAGTTTTTCATGAAGTCAATCTCATTACTGAGCTTTGTATTTCCATGCTCCGAATCGTATAACAAGTATCTCATTAATTTTGAAAGCCTTAATACTGCTTTTTGAGAATCTTCGGCATTAATGCTTATCAGGGAATAAATATTATTAAGCGTGTTAAAGAAAAAATGCGGACTAATCTGGTTTTTCAGGAATGCCAGTTCAGAATTCAGCTTCTCTTTTTCCAGCTCTTTCTGAAGTTTTTCGGTCTGTGAATGACGTTCCAGGACTCGCATTCCCAGTGAAAAAAAGACAAGAAAAATAGAGGTAAAGGCATAATTAAAGAGATGCATCTCTCTGAATGGAGGGCGCCCATGTTCATCCGGCTTAGGAGGTCTTAAATTTATTCCTTCTTCTGCTGGTTTTCCATTTTCCTCTGTTTGATTTCGTCCCGGGACATATTTAAATATCAGTTCATTTGACCTGTCAGAGACGAAATAAAGAAATGTTAATAAAAAAACGACCGATAAGTAGTAGTTGTGCTTCTGGCTCCCGAAAAAGTATTTTGGAACAAGAATAATATAGTTTGTATAAAATATTATACCGTTGATTATATTTCCGATATAGTAAACCCACATAAAATCTTTCCCGACATCCCATCTTTTAAAAAAATAAAGTGGAATACCCAGAATGATTGCCCAGGCCAGAAGGTGGAGCAAAATCTTGATCTTATTTCCCGTGAAAAAGTTTTTCATGGTTTTAAAAGTATAACAAATAATGATAGATTCATATGAAGGTAACCAGATTTCCCCATAAACCGGAATCTATTCATATCTGAGGGCATCGATCGGATTCAGGTTAGCTGCTTTCCGTGCAGGATACCAACCGAAGAAAACACCTATGACAAAACAGACAATAAATGCAAGTACAACAGATTGTGTTTTCACAATTGCCTGGCTGCTCATGAGTGATCCTGCCAGTCTGGCCAGGAGATAACCGAAGAGTACTCCCATCACTCCTCCCAGGATGCTGAGGATAATAGACTCAGCCAGGAACTGTTTCATTATATCTTTACCGCGTCCACCGATCGACATTCGTAATCCGATTTCACGTGTACGTTCAGTCACTGATACAAACATTATGTTCATAATTCCAATTCCGCCGACGAGCAAAGAAATTCCTGCAATAGCGCCGAGAAGATATGTCATAATATCTGTAATTGAAGTAATAGTTTTGAGGAGCTCTGATTGTGACATTACTCTAAAATCATTATCAGCAGATTCTTTCAACTTATGAGTCCTCCGCAGAATTTCCTCAACTTCTGCAATAGCAGTCGGACTCTTTTCCTCACTTATGGCTGAAGCATAAATACCATTAATATAGTCGATTGCAGCGAGCCTGCGCTGAACTGTAGTATAAGGTGCAAGTATAAGATCGTCCTGATCCTGTCCCATTCCGCTTTCCCCCTTGTCTTTCAAAACACCAATAATCTGAAAAGGAAGATTTTTGATACGAATGAAAAGGCCAACCGGATCAGCCCCTGCACCAAAGAGGTTTGTAACAACAGTTTGCCCGAGGATACATACCTTCGACATATCCTTTATTTCATTAGCATTAAAAAATCTTCCGCTTAAGATTTCAAGTTTTTTTATACCCAAATATTCCTCACTCACACCATATATAGTTGTCTGTGTGTTCTGGTTGCTGTATATGACCTGTCCGTTGGCCGTCACTTCGGGAGAAACTGCTGAAAGCGCTGTGGCTTCGTTTCTAAGTGCCAGGACATCCGTGAACTTAAGCGCCATTGAACTTGAAGCTCCCAGGCTCACGCCACCTCTCCTCTGCATATTAGGCATAACCATCACCATATTTGTTCCCATTGACGATATTTGTCCCCGAATTTTTTGTTTTGAACCCTCCCCGATTGCAAGCATTGCGATCACTGATGCTACACCTATAATTATACCGAGCATTGTCAGAAAAGCTCTCAGCTTGTTTCTGATCAAAGCCCGTATTGCAATCCTGAATAAATTTATATAGTTCATTTCCCCAAGATTTAATTTATTAATCAAATTCCTCTATTAATTCCACAGGCATAGTTTTCAGTATATCTCTTGCATTGAGGCGTTCGCTTACAATACATTCACGCTTAATTTTGCCGTCGCTAAAGGTTACATTACGGGTTGCAAATTTTGCAATATCAGTTTCATGAGTTACATACACAATGGTTCTGCCCTTTTCATTCAGATCCTGGAATAGTTCCATTATTTCAAAAGAGGTTCTTGTATCAAGGTTTCCTGTTGGCTCATCGGCAAGAATAAGAACTGGATCATTAACAAGCGACCGGGCT